>JAATGX010000090.1 GCA_015688915.1 Desulfuromonadales bacterium | reverse complement strand
GGGCTTCGTTTCATCCAGGTGGAGAAGGAAGACCTGATCTATCTCTCCGAAATATTCACCGCCGTGGAGCATCAACCCTACCGCTTCATCCTGCTGTGTGACGACCTGGCCTTCGAGGTTGGTGAACTCAGTTACAAGATGCTCAAAAGCGCCCTGGATGGTTCGGTATATTCGGCTCCCGAGAACGTCCTGATCTACGTAACCTCCAATCGCCGGCACCTGCTGCCCGAGTACGAATCCGACCACCTGGGTGGAAAATACGTCAGGGGCGAACTTCAGCAGAGTGAGGCGCTGGAGGAAAAGGTCTCCCTCTCCGACCGCTTCGGGATATGGGTCGCATTCTACGCATTCTCCCAGGACCGCTACATCGACGCCGTACGCCTGTGTGTCGAGAAAGAGGCCCGCCAGCGCAATGTACAGATACCCTGGACTCGGGAACTGGAGCGGGAAGCCATCCAATGGTCTCACGACAAGAGCAAACGCTGTGGCCGCACCGCCTTCCAGTTCTCCAAGAACTGGGTGGGCCGCCATCTGCTGCCGACGCACGGTGTTTGACTCCGGACCGCACAAAACGGGGAAAGGCTCGCGATCAATAGCCCGCCCGATTGAAAACAAAAAGGGGAAACCGCTCGTCACATCGCGCGCGATTTCCCCTTTTTTTCGTAGATAGTTCAAATCTTTTTTACATCAGGAGTTCTCAGGAACGGGCGCATCCCCCTTGTAGGGAATTTCCTTCGTGCGCTGCATGGTCGATCTGCCGTCGAACTTCCCGCCTTCGGCAATACTGAGACGCGCCGATGAGATATCGCCGCACACATCCCCCGTACGCTGGATATCCACCCCTTCGGCGGCGCGGATGTTTCCGACGATCCAACCGCCGACAATCATCTGCCTGACCGTGGCGTCCCCGGTTACAACCCCCTTCTCGCCGATGATAAGGCAGTCCGCGGTCACGCTCCCCTCCACACCGCCATCAATCCGGACCGTTCCCTTGGAGGTGATCTCTCCGCGAACAGCCGAATCGATGCCAATGATTACTTCAAGGTTTGGCTGTTTGCTGAAAAACATCCGCTCATTCTCCCTGTTCCACGTCAGATTCGCTTCCGAAGAAGGCTACGCCCTTCTAGCTCTCTTCCCGAGGCTGATCCGGCTGTGGGATCGTCCGCCCCCCCATAAACGAGGTGGGGTTGACGTAATTGCCCCCCTTCCATACCTCGTAGTGGACGTGTGGGCCGGTGGCGTTCCCGGTGGCGCCGGTGGCGGCGATTACCTGGCCACGCTTCACGGTCTGGCCGGCTTTCACATCGATGCGGCTGTTATGGGCGTAAACCGTGGTGAAACCATGCCCGTGCTCAAGGACCACGACTTTCCCGTTCCCCTTGCTCCAATCGGCAAAGCTGACGACACCATCCGCCGTGGCGTGTACCGGCGTCCCGCTCGGGGCCGACAGATCGACACCGCTATGAAATTGCCTCAGGCCCGTCTGGGGATGGATGCGCATACCGAAACCGGAGCTGAACTTCCCCTCGACCGGCCATCCCTGGGGAGTGGCACGATAGGTGTTCTGCTCCTTTGCCAGGTAGTTTTTGATCTGCGACACCGATTTCATTGATTCGTTAATCTGGCGCTTCAACTCCTCCACATCGATGGAACCGTCGCTGTCCTCCTGTTTGACAGCGTCAAGCACCTTCTTTTTCGAGCCGAGGGAGAACAGACGCTTGAATTCCAGTTCCGACTGCTTCAGTGAGTGGACCGTCGTCTGCATCGATTGGAACTGACTGCTCAGATAAGCGTACTTCTGTTTCATCACATAGTAATCAAGGAGCTGGACCGTAAGGGAAATGGTATAGACAAAGCCGACTCCAACAAGGATAACCATGACTCCGAGCACGGCGGAGGGAATTTTAAAGCTCAACGAAGCGGAACGGGAATGGGGGACCATCATGATGGTAATTGGAGTGAAAAGCCTTTTCAGTAATGGCCGGAGCTTATGCATGAAGCCTCCTGTGTCGGTCGGAATCCATTCCAGAAAAAGTACGTAACAGAGACGGGATTTGTCTGTATATCACGTTTGTACGTGAAATTTCAAAGATTTATTTGTGCGGACCCGACAAGGCGGGCAATTATCGTGGGTGGCAGGGGATATGAGGAGGGAAACACATGAGGCGGGATAGTTGTCTTCAGACACGAACAGCCCGCTTGCGCAGGCCGTTCGTATTCGATCATGATGTTGGGGATCTAGGCTTTCTGGACGTTTTCCGCCTGGAGTCCCTTTGGCCCCTTGGTCACGGTGAAGGTGACCTTCTCGCCTTCGGCCAGCGTTTTGAAACCCTCGCCGGTTATGGCGGAAAAATGGACAAAGACATCACCGCTGCCATCATCCTGCTCGATGAACCCGAATCCCTTGCTCTCGTTGAACCACTTGACCGTTCCTGTTGCCATCGTCTCCGTTCTCCTTTTCTATCCGACTTTTTCCACGCAGACCCGTCGCGAAGAAACCAGGGCGAATCCGTAGAAATCCTCACTACCCTCTCCGCCTCACCTGACAATGCAAACGATAAACATAGTTCCATTCCTCACACTCAAACCGTTTCAAATCCGGGTCAGTTCCTGCAGTTTGAGATCCAGGTCATCCGCATTGACACGCAGTACCGTCCGCTTTACATCCTCCGTACGAACCATTCCCTGCTCAACCCACTCGAGAATCCGCCGCTCTTCCACGCCGAACTTCTCCGTCGCTTCTTCCAGGGTGTACCACGTTTTTACCAGTGACATGACCGCTTCTCCCTTTCATGCATCGAATCTCAACGTTGCATGAGAACATCAGTATCAAGGCGGCAATCACGAACAACGCGATTTTCGTCTTGATACAGTATACCAGATCACAGCCGACCCGCTCCAGATTGAACCGTTAAAAATGCGAATCAGGGTGCGAAGGCATCAAAAACAGCCCAGCCCAGCACACCAGCGGTAGTAATGGCGCACAACAACGCCAGAAATCGATGGAAGGCTGTTTCCGGTTTCCGTTCGCCATACCCGAGCATCATCCCCACAACGATCCCGCCGATGATCCCACCACCGTGCCCCCAGTTGTTGATGCCCGGCATCATCAGACCGAAGATAAAGAGGCCGATCACCCACCCCCCCACCTCGCGGTAGACAGCGGCACCATAGGCCCCGCCACGACTGCGGCCGAAGTAGAGCAATGCCCCGATCAGGGCGCAGACCGCCGCTGAAGCGCCGATGGTGAGCGGGACTCCGGCCAGGTAGGAGATTACATAGCCGCACATCCCCCCCAGGGTATAGATGATGAACATGCGGCTGATGCCGTACTCCTGCCTGACCCACGGAGCGATCTGGCGCAACGCCATCAGGTTGAACAGGAGGTGAAGTATCCCGCCATGGAGGTAGTTGGCCGAAAGAACCGTCCAGTAGCGCCCGAAACGGTCGATGGGGATCGTTCCGGTCCCACCGAGCAGCACCAGGCTTGTCTGATCGGGAGTCAGCATGCTGAATGGGTTGAGAGAAGGCCCTCCATGAGTGCTCAACACTAAGGAAAGGATATAGAAGACGATATTGACCGTTATGATGGCCTTGACCGGCCAGTCGCCGTCGAAACCGCCCCAGATCCGCGCCGTCGCCTGCCGCCAGGCAGCCGGACGTGACGCCCCGCACCAGGAGCAATTTGATTCGTCGCTGCCGATCAGACGCCGGCAGCGGGGGCAAAGCATGGCCCGTTGTGTCATTGGTGTAATTCCCTTCATGTTTTCGGGCCGTATCCATCATTCAATGGCTTGCGACCCTGTCCCGCATCAGGAAATGCCGCGCTCGCTGAAAAAGGGCTGATACCGCTTGTCGTTCCCCTGGATATGATCGTACAGCCAGTTTTTAAGAAACGCCATCATATCTGCGGTAAGGGGTTTCTTGGAGGTAAAGTAGCTTGTATAAAGACCGGCCACCTCCCGGTTCAATCTCTTGTGTTCCTCACGGTGGCTGGCAAGTTCAGGATAGCCATGCTCTTCCATGAGGCGCTCCTCTTCGGCAAAGTGGGTTTTCGTGTAGCCGGCAAGGTCGGAAAGCACCTGCAGGAGTACCTGACGTTCCGTACCCTGGTGCACCGCCTCGTCCAGGCGATTGATCATCCCCACCAACCTTTGATGCTGCTCGTTGAATCTGGCCACACCTACGCTGTAGCGATCGTCCCATTCGATGAATGCCATAACCCCTCCCCGCAGACTATAATGACTGTCGTGATACTACATAAAATATCCTCATCTTGAAAGCGAACATTTTGGGGATACACGCTGGTGCGCAGTCATTGACGACAGGGCCGGATCACGGTATCACAGTGCCGGACAACACCCTTTCACCGACATGACTTTGTATGACCTCCGGGAATTCGCATATTTATTTTATTTGTGCGTATTATTTTGCAGACAAACGGGTTATCGATATGCTAGATTGAACTGACTTTTGAAGTTTACGACCCCCGGCGGGCTTTAAAAGCCTTCTGGGTTTTTAGTTTAAGGGGGATGGATCATGAGGCAGAACGCTCGGCGGCTGCATGATCCTGGACTGGTTGCCGGGCATAACACGCGAAAGCAGGAGAACGAAAAATGGTACAAGGTAAAGTTAAGTGGTTCAACGACAGCAAGGGTTTCGGTTTTCTTGAGCAGCAGGGCGGCGAGGACGTTTTTGTGCATTTCTCCGCCATTTCCGGAGACGGCTTCAAATCCCTCGCAGAGGGTGATGAGGTTAGCTTCGAGGTAGTGAAGGGCCCTAAAGGCCTTCAGGCGGCAAACGTCACAAGGATCTAGGAACGACCCGCGATATGCCCCGCCTGCCGGGAACCATATCATACAAAAAAGCCCGCTTATGCGGGCTTTTTTGGTTTCTTCCCTTTTGTTTCTCCCGGCATCTCCCTGCATCCGGATAATTCGGAAATTTCCTCACCCTTTCAGCTTGGCCGCGATCCCGGCGACATGCGCCCCCTGATAGCGTGCCCCCGCCAGCTCGTTCTCGCTCGGCAGGCGTTCCCCCTTGCCGCCGGTGATGGTTGAAGCGCCGTAAGGCGAACCGCCGGTAATCTCGTTGATCCCCATCTGGCCGGCAAAGCTGTAGGGCAGCCCCACAATGACCATCCCCTGGTGCAACAGGAACGTGTGAAACGTGAGGATGGTCGACTCCTGCCCGCCGTGCTGGGTGGCGGAACTGGTAAAGACGCTGCCGACCTTGCCGATCAGTGCCCCGGTAGACCAGAGTTGGCCGGTGGCGTCCAGGAACTGGCGCATCTGGCCGCACATATTGCCGAAGCGGGTCGGTGTGCCGAAGATGATGGCATCGTAGCCAGCAAGCTCGTCAACGGTGCAGACCGGAACATGGGCAAACCCTTTCTGCGCCTCGATGGCACCCATCATTCCGAGCACTTCATCCGACAGCGTTTCCGGCACCCGGCGCACCACCGCTTCGGCCCCGGCAACCTCCCTGACCCCCTCCGCAATCGCCTCGGCCATCCGGTGAATATGGCCGTACATGGAGTAGTAAAGCACGAGGACTTTCATGTGAACCCCCTTGAGTCAATGTCTTTTACGTGGTTAAACCATACCACGCCTGCCGGATAGTGCAATCGGGCAGAGCCGGATTGCGGCTCCTATTCCGCGCAGCAGGACAGCCGACTGAGATCCCGCTTGAAGCCTTGGGCGCAAAGCTTGAGCCCTTCGCCAATGGAGGGATAGATATGCGGCGTTGCGGCCAGTTCATCCACGGTCATCCGCCGGCTCAGGGCCAGGGCGGCCTCATTGATCAACTCCGCCCCGCGATGGCAGGCCAGGTGTACCCCCAGCAGCCGGCCGGTTGCCTGTTCGGCGATCATCTTGACCACCCCGGCCGTATGACCGGTCACGTGCGCCTTGGGGATGGCGCTGACCGGCATGATGTTGACAATGATATCGAAGCCTGTCTGACGGGCGCTTTCCTCCGTATGACCCACCACAGCCACCTCCGGATCGGTGAAGACGGTCATGGGCGCGGCCAGGTAATCCATTTTGCAGTTACACCCCTCATCGAACATGTTGTCCACGGCCACGATCCCCTCCCGCGCGCCCACGGTGGCGATCATCATGCCGCCGGTCACGTCGCCCGCGGCCCAGATCCCCGACGCCGATGTCCGCATCAGTGGGTCGGTCAGTATGAACCCCTTGCGGTCCATCGTCACTCCGGCCTTTTCCAGCCCGATCCCCTCGCTGGCCGGAGAGGTGCCGACGGCCAGGAGAAGCCTCTCACAGGTATACTCGTGGCGCCTGTGTTTCATAGCGGCATTGTCCTCCGTCAGATCTCCCACCCTGTCCACGGAGCAGAAGGCGACGTCCGTCACGATCTTGATCCCTTCGCCGCCCAGAATATCGTGCAACGCCGCAGCCGGCTCGCTCTCCACGGTCGGCAGGATGCGCGGACCATGTTCCAGGAGGGTCACGCGGCATCCCAGGCGGTGGAACATCTGCCCCAGTTCTACCGCGATCACCCCGCCGCCGATGACGACCAGCGACTGGGGCATGCGTTTCATGAGCATGGCGCTACGGCTGGTCAGGTAGTCGCAGCGGTCGAGCCCGGCTATGGCCGGTATGCGCGGAAATCCGCCGACGGCAACCAGGAAACGATCGGCTTGATAACGGCGATCATCCGCCTCCACGGTATGACTGTCGAGGAATCGTGCCGTCCCCTTGACCAGCTCCAGACCGGGGGCGTTTTGCAGCACATCCAGGTAGCGCTCCTTGCGGAGCCTCTGTACCACCTGATCGCGATGGGCACAGAGGCGTTCATAGTCCACGACGCCGGCTTCGGTGCCGAGACCGATGGCCGCGCCAAGACGCGCCTCGTGCACGAATTGAGCGGCATGGATCATGGTCTTGCTCGGGATGCACCCCCAATTGATGCAGGTGCCGCCCAGGACGCTCTTTTCGAACATCATCACCCGAGCCCCATGGCCGGTGGCGCGAAGCGCGGCGGCAAAGGCGGTGGAGCCGGAGCCGAGGATGATCAGGTCGGGGTTGGCGTCCCTCAATCTTTCTCCTCCGGGTCGTCTCATTCGATACATCCGTCGTCAAACATGCTGTTCCAACGAATATGCTCGGTAATTATCCTGAAATGATGGCCATAAATGGCAAGGGTGATGGCCAGCGGGAGCAGTCGCGGCCGCATGAGCAGGGACCAGAAAAAGAGTCTCCAGAACTGCAGCCGTTCCTTGCCGATGACACCCAGAAAGAGGATCGATTTGAAAAACGCCCCGCAATAACCCGACTTCAGGTAAAACCGCCCGCGCTGCAACGGCCGGTATTCCCGGAGGAAGGTGAATATCCGGTGATAGTACGCCCGAGGGGCGTAAATGGTGGTGAGGATCGTCCGGTACCCGCTGATGAGGGCATCGGCCCGCATGGTGGGAACGAAGTTGAGGGCCACGGCCGTGTTGTTGCCCGAGGTGTTCCCCAAAAACCTCCCCTCCCGGATCAGACGCTGGTGAAGCCTGGTGCCGCGCAGGGCGGTGAGCATCCCGGCCATGGCGGTGACGATGCCGCTTTCCTGGATGAAGCGGATCTGGCGCTCAAAGATGGACGGCGGGTCGCTGTCAAAACCGACGATGAACCCTCCCTGCACCTGCAGGCCGGCCTTTTGAATGCGCTTGACGCTGGCAATCAGGTCGCGGTTCTTGTTCTGTACCTTGCCGCTCTCGGAATGTCCCGCATCGTTGGGGGTCTCGATGCCGATAAAGACCTCCTGGAATCCGGCCCTGACCATCAACTCCATGAGGTGCGGGTCGTCGGCCAGTTCGATGGATGCCTCGGTGTAGAATTCAAATGGGTGGCGTTTCTGCTCCATCCAGTCGAGCAGGGCCGGCAGGGTTTCGTTCTTCAGCTTGCGTTTGTCGCCAATGAAATTGTCATCCACGAAGAACACGCCACCACGCCACCCCCGGGCATGGAGCGCCTCCAACTCGCCGATAACCTGTTTTGTGGTCTTGGTGCGCGGTTTGCGGCCAAAGAGCCGGGTAATGTCGCAAAACTCGCAATCAAACGGACAGCCCCGTGAATACTGAATATTCATGGCGGCGTACCTGCGGGGATTTATCAGCTCCCAGAGCGGGATGGGGGTCCGGCTTACGTCCGCCCGATGCTCCGCGGCATAGATATGGCGGGCCTGGCCACGTATCAGGTCAGCCAGAAACGGGGGAAGACTCACCTCTGCCTCGCCCAGCACCAGATGGTCGGCCGCGTCGAACTCCGCCGGAGAGGTGGTGCAGAGGGGGCCGCCGACCACGGTCTTGACCCCCAGGCGCCGGCATCGCTCCACCACGGACTGAGCCGATTCCCGCTGCACGGTCATGGCGCTGCAGAAGACATAGTCCGCCCAAGTGATATCCCGGTCGGACAACGGCTGCACGTTCATGTCCACCAGCCTCTTTTCCCAGCTTTTGGGAAGCATGGCGGCCACGGTCAACAACCCCAGCGGCGGAAAAGCGGCTTTCTTGCCGATGAACTTCAGGGCATGACGGAAGCTCCAGAAGGTATCAGGATACTCGGGATACACTAAAAGAATTTTCATGTTCTCACCCCAGCCGGTTTTACCGGGTGGTTCCTTGCGGAGGAATTCTCAGCGTATGGAAAGTGTAACCGGTTAAAGAGGCTTGTCATGTAAATATATTGTAAAAGTGCGGCTGACAAGGCGACAGGTGCGGACCGCCATGGGGGAATTTAGCTTTTTTTGGGGGGGATTCCTTCTAACCGGCTTTAATGATAAACCATTCGATCTCCGCCGTAAGGGCAACAACGCCGCTTTCATCAACCACCTCGACCGGCACCTCCGCCAAGGCGCGACCTTTGGCCTCCAGTTCCGTGACGGCACGCTCCATAACCGAGTCCGTTACCAAGACACGTCCGGATATCCTGCCGTGAGCGGGTTTGCGAAACTTGGACTCCAACCGCCGGACAACCGGAACATACACGTCGATCCCGTTGAAATACCTGATCAGAAACTCCCCGCTGGCCGCTTCGGCAACCGCCAGGAGGGCAACGGCATGGACAGTGCCGAGGTGGTTTGTGTACTGCGGGCCGGCCGGCAGCGAAACCAGGAAACCGCTGTCCGGGTCGGCCAGTTCCAGTCCCAGGAAACGATTGAAGGGGAGTTCGGTTATATCCATCAGTAGTCCTCCGGGATTCCATTCCCGATTGGAATCGGCATTACAACGCCCCCAGCACCTTCAGCAGGTGCGGCACCATCTGCTTCTTGCGGGACATGACCCCTTTCAGCTCGTACAGGTGCGGCTCCACCTGGGGATTCCCCATGATATGGGCCAACTCGTTTTTCCCTTCCGCCAGAAAGAGGGTCGTTTCGGTGTAGATGTCGGTCACCATCAGGCCGGCCAGGTGCAGGCGATCCTCCTGCTTGATCCGCTTGAGCGCCTCGCGCAGGGTTTCTTTCAGTTCGTGAAACTCGTCGAAACCGACCACCTCCACCTGCCCCACCCCGAACAGGGTTTCCCCGGCGCTGAACTGCTTGAAGTCCGATCGGACGGCCTTTTCCGGTGTTGCATACGCGCTGAAACCGCTGCAGGCCGTGAAGATGTCCTTGCCGAATGTCAGGTGATCGCAATCGGCCAGCTCTTCCAGCCACTCCACCATCTCCCGGTCACGCCCGGTGGTGGTGGGGGACTTGAGGATGACCGTGTCAGACAGGATGCCGGCCAGGAGCAGGGCGGCGATGGCCTGCTCCGGCTCCAGGCCCCGTTCGCGGTACAGGGAGGCCACCACGGTGCAGGTGCTCCCCACCGGGGCCACCATGAAGGTGATCGGCTGGTTGGTGGGGGCATTGCCCAGCTTGTGATGGTCGATCACCTCCAGGATCTCCACCGACTCGGCCCCCGGCACGGCCTGGGTCAATTCGTTGTGGTCCACCAGGATCAGGGCGTAGGGGATCGGCGCCAGGAGCGACGACTTGGTGGCGATGCCGGCGAGACTGCCGTCCTCCTCCACCGCGACCACCGCCGGCTCGCCCGAATGGAGCAGCTTGAGTCGCAGGTGCTCCAGCGGTTCGCCCACGCCGATCTTCTCAAACTTTGCCTCGACAAAACAGGACAGAGGAGTGGAAAGCCGGGCCAGCCAGGCAGCGGTGGCGGTATCGTGGGGGGTGGAGATGACCGTGACGTTGTTGTGTCGCGCCGAGGCAAGCAGGGCGTCCGTGACCGGCAGGCCGCCCGTCACCACCAGCAGCCGCACTCCCTTTTCGATGGCCGCCTGCTGGATGGAGGGGCGGTCGCCGGTCATGATCAGCAGGGTTGCCGGATCATACCCCTCGATACGGCTGGAAAAAGAGCCTTCCAGCATGGCGCCGATAAAAAGGTGCAGGTGCTCCACCTCGTCGGCCGGTTCGCCAGCCAGAAAGACGCCGTCCAGGCAGCTAGCCAGGGAACGCAGGGAGGCATCCACGCCCCGCTTCCGGTCCGTACCGGCCACCAGGTACTTTTCCGACAGCTTCAGCAGCGACACCATGCCGACCGGGATATTCGCCCCGTCCACCACCGGCAGCACCCGGATGGTGTGGCGATGAAAGAGCTGCAACACGTCCTTGATGGACAGGGAGGCCGAGGCGGTGATCGGCTGGCGGTTGAGGATGTCGCGCACCTTGGGGTGGACATCCGCCAGATACAGGGGCGTTTCGATGCCGAGCCGGTCGAGGATGTAGCGGGTCTGGGGATTGGCCTCCCCGGCCATGGCGGCGGAAACCCTACCCTGGCCCAGCCGTTTCTTCAGTTCCGCATAGGCGATGGCCGCGGCAATGGAATCGGTATCCGGATTGCGGTGCCCGATCACGTAAACCTGTTTATCCATAACTGTTCCTACCTTCGTTGAGTTATCGGGCAGTATAGGAGGCGTGCCCTCCTTTGTCAAACGCCCACCCCATACAAAATGGCCGCCAAGTAATGGCGGCCATTTTGTATGTCCGGCAGCGACATCCGTCCTCATGAATCCACGGGATTGCCCCGCGTTTCCACATCGTAGATCGTCAGCAGGGTTTCCGGGCAATAGACACAGATATCCTTGTGCAGCCCTTTCTTCCCGAGGTGCAGCCACTCCACCTTGTCGCCGTTTTTTTCATGGATCAACTTCACCCGCGTGCCGCCTACCCGCTTGACCTCGTTCCACATATCGTCCATGGTCAGCAGATCAATGCCAGCGATCTCCTCACCCGAGGTCAGATTGTCCACGAACCTGTCGACAAGGTCATAATCGAGGAAATCGTTTTCCTTGCGCCACCACTTGACAAAGCGGTGCCTCGGGGACATCCGCGCCTTGAGCGTTCTTTCGATCTCCAAGCCTCTCATGACGTGCCTCCTTTCCGGCCTGCACCTTAGTGCCGGCCTTGTGAGACCATTTTGTACCTCTCTCCTGTGTATAGTATACTCCACCGGACAAAAAAGGGGCCGGGCAACATCTGTCCGACCCCGATCTTTTTACACGTTTCAGTACGGCGGAGATGTCAGCGCGCCCGCGGGGAACGCTGCGGGTGCCGGGCCGTGGGCGCGTTTCCCGGATGGGGTTTGGCGCCATGGAGCTGCGGTTTCCCCTGGCCAGCGGGTTTGGCCGGGCCGGAATGGGCAACGCCCGCGCCAGGGCCTGACGGCTTGGGCTTCCCGGCCGCCTGAGGCTTGCGATGGTGCGGCTCGCGGGGAGGACGGGCGAACTCGCTGTCCTTGTGCGGTGCGGGGATGCTGTAGTCGAAACCTTCCACGGTGCGGCGTTCGAGCTGGGCATTGAGCTTTTTCTCGATGGTGCGCACCATGACCGCATCCTCGGAGGTCACCAGGGTAAAGGCGTCGCCGCTCTTCGCCGCCCTGCCGGTGCGTCCGATGCGGTGGACATAGGCCTCGGCGGTGTCCGGGATATCGTAGTTGACCACATGGGATACCTGGGACACGTCAATGCCGCGGGCGGCGATATCCGTTGCCACCAGGATCTGGTAAGTGCCGTCACGGAAGCCGTCCAGCGCGGCCTGGCGCCGGTTCTGGGAGAGGCTGCCCTGGAGCGATGTAGCCTTGTAGCCCGCCTTTTCCAACTGCTCCCCCAGACGCTTGGCCCGGTGCTTGGTGCGGGTGAACACCAGCACCGATCCGGTGTCGGTGTGATGCAGCAACTCCAGCAACAACGGCGTCTTGAGGTGCTGGCCGACCGGATAAAGGGCATGGCTGACCGTGACCGGGGGTGCGGTGTTGCCGACCTGCACCGTAACCGGCCGGGTCAGGATGTCATTGGCCAGACGGCGGATGTCGTCGGGCATGGTGGCCGAAAAGAGCAGGGTCTGGCGTTCCTGGGGCAGGTGTTTCAGGATCCGGCGGATATCCGGGAGAAACCCCATGTCGAACATCTGGTCGGCCTCGTCCAGCACCAGCACCTCCAACTTCGACAGGTTGATGGTGCCCTGGCTGATGTGATCCAGCAGCCGGCCGGGGCAGGCCACCACGATCTCGACGCCCCGTTTGAGCTTTTCGATCTGCGGGTTGACCCCCACGCCGCCGTAGACGGTGATGCTCTTCAGGCGGGTCTGACGGCCCAGTTGGTTAACGGACTCGTTGATCTGTTCGGCCAATTCGCGGGTGGGTGCCACGATCAGGGCGCGGACATGGCCCCGTTCTCCCTGCATCAGGCGATGCAGGATGGGAAGGGCGAACGCCGCCGTCTTGCCGGTTCCTGTCTGGGCCAGGCCCATGACGTCGCACCCGGCCATGACCGAGGGGATGGCCTGTTCCTGGATCGGCGTGGGTGTGGCGTAACCGGCGGACTTGACGCCGGCCGCGACCTGGGGGTGAAGATTAAATTTCTGGAAATCCATATAACTCCTTCTTTCATGCTGCCTGTATCGTACAATAGTCGCTCCGCCCTTCGACACGCCCGGGAACGGACCGACTTATTTTACCTTGTTTTTGAGGTGCCGTTCGTGCCGAGCTTGTCGAAGCAGGAACGGTTTATGGATGTCGGCAACACGAAAGCCCCGATTTGAGCCGGGGCTTTCGTATGCGGTTCAGCTCTGCTTCGTATTCATCGCGATTGAATCAACCCCGTTCCGGTTTGCGATTGCGCAACGCCTTTCTGCGCCTGCGCGCCGCTTCGAGTTGCTTGCGCTTCCTCCTGACCGAGGGCTTTTCGTAAAAACGGCGATTCCTGAGATCCTTGAGAATCCCCTCGCGCTGCACCATGCGCTTGAGGTCGCGGAGTGCCTTATCAATGTCGTTCGCATGCACGATGATGCTCATGAGCAACTCCCCGTCTCGATTTTTTTGTCTATGCCAAAAAACAAAAACCCCCGAAGCCTTTAAAGTCCCAAGGGGTTGTAAACTTCCAAAGTGTTTCGACTTTACCACATGCTTCAGCGTTTGTATGCAAAAATCTACCCCGCGAATTGCCATGTCACCGGTCAAGCCGGCTGTTCCTGCATTGCGGACCATATAATCAATCGCCCCGCTTCCCCGTGAAAGATTTTTGGCCACCAAGGTGGCCGTTTTTCGCCACAACACATCCCTGTTCTCACTCCATTACGCCACGTCCCGGATACATAATCGCAACAATATCAATGTTATGTTAAACCGTAAACACGATGGCATTACAGTTGCTAGTATTGCTTCGGCGGTTTTATCGGCATGCCGCCCCCCGTTGCCGTTACCGCAACGGAGTATTCCGGGTCTCGGAGGTTACGGGTGGAAAAGAAGAAG
>JAATGX010000064.1 GCA_015688915.1 Desulfuromonadales bacterium | reverse complement strand
TGAGGAGTTTGCGGGAATCCATCGGGTTGCCCTGTTGCGCTTTGTTGTGGTAATGCGCCCGGAGGCGTTCCGGATAAAACCGGACCTCCACCGGCATGACGAATCTCTTGTTCCGGGGGTCCAGTTCAACATCAATCCTCGTGACCTCGCCAACGGCAACACCGCGCAGGTCAACCGGGGCGCCAACCGACAGGCCGCGCACCGACTCCCTGAACACCAGTGTATAGTTTTCCACCACCGTATCCGGGCGTTTCATGGCCTCTTCCTTGTTGGCGAACAGGGTGAAGGTGCTGTTGGGGCGGGCCGGCGGGGAGTCGCCACGGTCTTCCGGCGATTGGAAGGAGATGCCCCCCAACAGGACCGAGACCATGGACTCGGTGTTGACCTTCACACCATTGGCATCAATGCTGAAATCGATGCCGCTGGCGTGCCAGAAGAGGGTATTGGCCTTGACGTACTGGTCATACGGAGCTCGGATGAATACTTGGAGCGTTACCCCTTTTCCATCCTTGTCCAGCTCGTAGGCGCTCACCTCCCCCACCTGCATGCGGCGGTAGAAGATCGGAGAGGATATGTTCAGCGAACCGATGTCCGCGGCGTGCAGGACAAACTGTTGGCCCGGCTCGTCCCTGGCGATCACCGGCGGCCGCTCCAACCCTTTGAATTTGTCCTGGGGCTGCTTCGATGTTCCGACGTCAACGCCGATATATGACCCCCCCATCAGGGTATCGAGCCCGGAAACACTCCCGCCGGCGATCCGGGCACGGACGACCCAGAAGCAGGTGTCCTCCACCAGCAACCCCTCCGCCTCCTTGCTCAATTCGGCAGTCACGATCACATGCGAGCGGTCTTTGGCAATGGTAATCGACCTGACCTGGCCGATCTGCACGTCCTTGTACTTGATCCTGGTCTTGCCCGCCTCGATGCCTTCACCGCTCTTGAAGGTAATGGTTATGACCGGCCCCCGCTCCAGGTAGGATCTGACCGCCAGGGAGATACCGATAATCGCCGCGAGGATCGGGATGATCCAGATCAATTGTGAAGAGCGCTGACTTCGGTGCGCAACAGTGGCATCGGGGATCTCGGGATGATTCGGCGGTTGGGGCGTATCGGTCATGATTCACTCTCTTTCAGGAGCGGGTCCCAGATCAGGCGCGGGTCGAATTTCATGGCGGCAAACATGGTCAGCACCACCACGGCGCCAAAGGCTATTGCCCCGGTACCGGCCCTGACGGTGGCCAACGAGCGGATCTGCACCAATGCGGCAAGCAATGTCACTACGTAGATATCCAGCATCGACCAGCGGCCGACAAGATCCACCAGCCGGTAGAGCCGCGCCCGCTGCATGGGCCACCAGGTTGATCGACGCTGCACCGAGATCAGCAACAGGGTGAGCGCTATCATCTTGAACAGCGGCACCAGGATGCTGGCGATGAATACGATGGCGGCAATCCCCCAGGAACCGGTTTCCCACAGGTGAACCACGCCGCTCAGAATCGTATCTTTCCGGGACGCGAACAGCGTGCCGGTTTCCATGATCGGCAGCAGGTTGGCGGGGAGGTACAGGATATAGGCGGCGACAAGCAGCGCCCAGCAGTGCCCCACGCTGTTCGGTTTGCGGAAGTGGAGCGGGGAACGGCAGCGGGGGCAGCGTGCCGGGCCAACTGCCGGATCAGGCCTTGATACGAGTCCGCAGGCGCGACAGGAGCAGAGTCCGAGTCCCGCGGCCGACGGCGTTACCCGCATCATGCGGATACCTTCGGGTCCGGCTCGCGGTCCAGGCAGCCCCACACATCGCGGGGATTGAACGATGCCGCAACAGCCGCGAGCAACAGGGTCACCCCGCCGAAAGACCAGAGTGCCACACCGGGGATGAGGCTGGATAGATCGGCCAGCTTCACCAGCGCCACCAATATCCCCAACATGAATACCTCGACCATGCCCCAGGGTTTGATACTGTGCAGAATGCGGAGGATCAGCGCAACCCCGGGGGGCACGCGCCGCATGCTGAGCGGCAGCAGGAGATAGATCATCATGGCAAGCTCGATCGCCGGGACCAGGATCGTCGTAACGCACACCAGGGATGAGATCATCCGCATCTCCTGGTTCCAGAGGGAGTACACGGCGCCGCCCAGGTTCGTGGCGTTTCGGACCCCCTGGATTTCGATCCCCAGAATGGGATAGACGTTTGCAACGATAAAGAGGATGGCGGCGGCCAGGGTAAGGGCAAGCGTGCGGACCAGGCTGCCGGGCGTGTTGCGATACAGCGCGGCACCGCAGCAGCAACAGCAGGCAACGCCGCCCGGAAGAAGCGGAATCTCCCGCAAGAGCAGATCGCACTCACGGCACGCGATGAGTGATTTCGTGTTTGTACTCATGTCGATTCCTATTGTCATTTAAATTAGTTAAAAGTCAAGATTCTCCTGATGTTCTTTTGTAAGGGTCATACAAGAAGAAAAAGGGTTAGCCGTTTTATGGCTAACCCCTTTATCTTACGTGGCGGTCTCTGGCGGACGCACTTCGAACCTTTTCAGCTCGAGCCCCAAGGCCCACCTGCTACTATCTACTTGTCTGCTTCCTGTATCGGCAGGCGGATCTCGACAACCAGCCCCCCATCAGGGACATTGCGGGCCGTGACGGTGCCGTTGTGCACGCGTAGGGCACGTTCGACAATGGCCAGGCCGATGCCGGTGCCGCCGCTCTGCCGGTCACGGGCATCGGCGACCCGGTAGAAAGGACGGAATATATCGGTCAGCGCTGTTTCCGGCACACCAAGTCCGTGGTCGCGCACACTCAGCATGGCATACGGGCCGCCATCGCCCTGCATTGCCCTCAGGGTCATTTCCACCGCGGTCTCCTTGCCGGTATAACGCACTGCGTTGCGGACCACGTTTTCCAAAGCCCGCCGCAACATCTCCCTGTTCCCGGACACCTGGAGCGCCTCGCAGGCAACGATGTGTACCCGCCGGTTTCGCCCCTCCGCCTCGAAACCAACATCGTCCGCCACCTCCAGCACCAGTGCCGCCAGATCGACGATTTCCCGCTGCAACTGCTCCCTGCCGCTCTCCAGGATGGTAAGGGTCAACAACTGGCCGATCAGTTCGTTGAGACGCTCGGCCTCGGCCTCGATCCGGTCCAGATATCGTTCCCCGGCCGAAAAACCATGCAGCCGGACCAGGCCGAGGGCCATGTTGATCCGCGCCAGGGGGGAGCGGAGCTCGTGGGAGATATCCCGCAGGAGCCGTTTCTGCGCCTCCACCAGCGCCTCGATCTTCTCGGCCATGCGATCCAGGTCATGGCCGAGATCAGCCACTTCATCCCCCGGCTTCCGCGGCAACACGCCGACCCTGGCCGAAAGATCCCCGCCTGCCAGACGCTGGGCCGCAGCCCGCAGACGGCGGATCGGGGCGGTCAGGCGCCACGCCAGGATATAGCAGACAACCCCGCCGATGAGCAGGGAAACCACCTGGTACAGGCTGTGAAGGCGTGTGAGCAGGAGCCAGTCCGGCTCAGCCCATCGAGAGATGATGGGCATTCCGACGGCGGCGACAGAGCGGTTGCCCGACGGACCGACAACCGGCCTGGCCATGGCCATATAGCCGTCCCTGCTCACGGTTTCGGTCGTCCGGCTCAGCGCGGCCCGTGCGGCCGCCGCCCGCAGGGTTCGGGAAGCCGGCCCGCCATCCAGAAGTCTGCCGCCGTCATCACTGAAGAGGCACGTCTGGATTTCCGTGGATCGGGCCGTACGGCGGCCCGCGCCACAACCCGCCGGCCTGGGCGACAGGGCCGCGTTTCCGGAGTAGAGGGTCAGCACCTGTTCCAGGGTCTGCCGGTGTTCTTCCGCCAGGTTTCGGCGGTACGTGGCCCGTATGCTGTTGTGCGAGGTGATGGCCAGAATGAAGTTGGCAATGCTGGCCAGGGTGATGGCCAGCCAGAACCAGAGAAATATCTTTACGAACTGGGTTCGCATGGCAACGGCGCCTTTCTGTCGATATTACACGGAGGTCCGGGTATAGATGTAACCGATGCCGCGCACCGACTTGATGCGCTCGCCGCCGTTCCCGAGAGGTCCCAGTTTTTTGCGCAGATTGCTGACATGCACGTCAATGGTGCGGTCATAGGCTTGCAACTGGCGGCCGAGGGCCTGGCGCGACAGATCCTCGCGGCTGACCACCTGGCCTGCCAGGCGCAGCAACACATGCAGCAGGGAGAATTCCACCGATGTCAGGTCAAGCGGCGTCCCCCCCCGATACACTACCCGCGCCGCACTGTCCAGTTCCACATCGCCGAGCAGTACGTGCGCCGACGGCGGCAAAGCCACTTCGACCGCGGCAGCCGAGATGCGGCGCTGGATGGCTCGAATCCTGGCCACCAACTCGCGCGGATTGAATGGTTTGGGCAGGTAGTCGTCAGCCCCCAACTCCAGGCCCACGATCCGGTCAACATCGTCACCCCGGGCGGTCAGCATCAGCACGGGAACAGCCGAGGCGGTCCGGATACGGCGCAACACCTCGAAACCGCTCATCTCCGGCAGCATCACATCGAGCACGACCAGGGCATGGTTACCCGCCAACGCCTGCTGCACACCTTCCTCGCCGTTGTGCACCGAATCGAGCGTAAAACCCTCCGCCGCCAGGTAGTCGCCGATCATTTCGCAGAGATCGATATCGTCGTCTATGACCAGTATTCTGCTCATTCCATTCCTTTCTCCCGACCGGATACGGATGAGTATAGCCTAAAGCGTCCGGCATGCTGCAAACAAACGCACCTTCCCAGGCCGATGATTCGCCGCCAAACGGCCGCCTCAACCCCGGATTCCTTTTGGCGCCGTCATCGCCGAAGCGCGTTTCCCCTTACCCACTCCAAGGGTACATCACCAACGACGACGCCTTGTATCGACTATTCCATAAAAAAGGGACAAGCGGGGTTAAGAATAATCAAGGAACCGTAAAGTTTTGTAAAGGGTGGTCTGAATCCTTGACGCCTGAGCGGCGAAGCGAGCGAAACCGGGAAGGCGCAACGGATTCAGGACGAATAAAAGCAGCTCCCGAGGCTTTACAAAACTTTACCGCCCCTTGACCATTCTTAACCCCCCTTTTGCCGCGTTTGTGGAATAGTTGACACATGGCGCCGCTGCCGGGCGAGGAAGATCGGCAGAACACAGGTCGGAGGCTTCGATGGGGACGGATACCGCCAACCATCGCATGCGTTCCTGCCCCTGCGAATGTGACGGAGAGGGGTGATTCACGGTGAATTCCACATGACGCTGCCAAACGGGACATTTGAGCAACGAAGTTACGTGACTCTAGCAACCAACAACACATGATCAAGGGAGAAAAACGGTGAAAAACATTATTGCAATGACCCTCGCACTGCTTCTGGCGACAACATATGTGGCGTCCGCCGCAGACTGCGACCCAAAGGAAAACACGACCCCCGCGGAGCCTGCCGCCACCACGGGCCAATACACAATCCAGGAAATCATCAGCAAGCTTGAAGGAGAGTTGGCCAAGGGCACCGCGGTCTACACACCCTGCGAATTAGAGAGGATCAAGTCAAAATTGGAAGAGGAACAACGTACTTTTGAAGTGATGATGGCGAACAGCTGATTTCTTTGGCAGCCCGGGCGCTGCCCCGGTCTTTATCCATATTTTCGGTGGGTATCGGAGATATGCGTAATGTCCGGGGCAGAGCCCGGTTGCATCGGGTACTCCAATTTGAGCAAATCCAATGTCTGCGGTGCTAAATTATCTTCTGAACAGAGATCAGGAACTGTATCACCCCGAGAAGATTCACCAGCCTGCGGTATAGTACGGCCTTCTCTCCATCATCCTGTGCTGAAATAAACCTCTCAAGAAGGATATGGTACTGGCTCATGGCGATTTTTATCGAGCTCCGTATTCTCTTCCCCATTAGGGCGACCCTCCTTCCGCTGTAACTGCTGGCAACCAATACACAAATGACGCAAGCCGCCGGGAAAAGGTTACATTCAACGGGCACCGGAGCGGGCGGAATCCTGGCCAAAAGTCCATCTTTCAGGTGGCGCTGTTACAGGTTGTACCGTCTGCATTACTCCCGGTACACCTGCGAATCCGCCCAGCCGCCTCCCAGGGCCTTGATCAGGTTGACGGTGGCTATGTACCGCGCGCCGACGATCTGGGCATCCGCCAGTTCATTCTGGAGCTGGATGGTCTGCTGCGTCACCACGCTCAGATAGCTCTCGATGCCGTTGCGGTACCGGTCGAGCGCTATCCTGGTCGCCTGCCGCCCGCTTTCCGTGGCCGCCTCCTGGAACGACGCCTGGTCGGCCAGTATGTGGAGCGTGCTCAACTGGGTCTCCACGTCGCCGAACGCCACAAGGACATTCTGCCGGTAGTCGGCCTCCGCCTCCCGGTAGCTCGCCTCCGCGGCCGTGATCCGGGCCTTCAGGCGTCCGGCATTAAAGAGCGGTGCCGCTATGCCGCCCCCCAGGGCAAAGGTGCGGTTTGCCGCCCAGGTGTAGAGCGTGCCGGCATCCACGCTCC
>JAATGX010000096.1 GCA_015688915.1 Desulfuromonadales bacterium | reverse complement strand
GTGGGCAATGGTCCTTCGGGCGGCTTGCGCGTGCCCGTGCCGAACCATTTCACGGCTGCCGCTCCAGGAAATCCCCGTCGGCGAAGCAGCCATCGGTAGTCAACCCGCGGATGCGGTAATATTTGTCCAACTCCTCCTCGAAGCGCTTGCGGTCTATGGGCGGGATCTCGATGCCGTCGCCGCTTGAGCCCGGCTCGCTGAAGAACCGCTCCGGCAGCATATCGTCCGCGCGGGAAAAACCGTTGGCGCAGTTGTAGAAACGCTCGGTCAGGCAGATGCGCCGGCCGATCTCCTGCAACCGCGGGGGGGAGTACTCGATGCCGGTGGTGGCGGTCAGGAGTTCGGCATACTCCTCCAGGCTGGCGCCGAAGAACGAGAACTTGCAGGCCGCCAGGGAGTCCACGGCGGCGTTGGTGTCCTCTGCGATGGTGATGATCCGGGCCTTGCCGGAGAAGGAGAACCGGTCGGTCGGCACCGGCTTGCGCAGGATCTCGTGGGAGATGGGATAGGCCCGCAAATGGCAACCACCCCGGTTGCTGGTGCAGTAGGCCAGGGCCATGCCATAGGCGCCGCGCGGGTCGTAGGCCGGCAGTTCCAGCGACTTGACACTCATGGAAAGTTCCGGCCGGCCCAGCCGTTCTGCCAGGCGCCGCGAACCGAGGGCCAGCAGTTCACCCTCTCCGGTGCGGTGCGCCATTGCCCCCAGCAGGCCGGGCAGTTCATCGGCCCGGGGGAACCTGCCCCGGATCTCGCCCCAGGCAGACAGGGTGGCGGCGGCGGTGATGGTGTCCAGCCCCAACTCGTTGCAGACGTCATTGGATTGGATGATGGCATGCAGGTCGTCCACGTTGTTGAGCGCCCCGAAGTGGGAAACGGTCTCGTACTCCGGCAGGTGTTGGCCCTGGGGCGTGGATTTCTTGCATTGGATCGGGCAGCCGTAACAACCGGCCTTTTTTGCCCCGCAGGCCTCCTTGATGGCCGGCCCGGAGTAGTTGCCGGAGCGTTCGAAAAAGGTCTTGCGGAAGTTTTCCGTGGGGGCCATGCGGCGCTGGGCCATCAGGTCCACCAGCACCAGGGTGCCGAACTCGGCGATCCCCAGGGCTCCGAAGGTGAACGGCGAGGCCCTGAAGAGCCGCATCACGTCGGCGCGGGCCGTGTCGAACAACCCCTGATCGGCGATCTCCGTTTTCCGGTCGCCGTCCACCACCACCGCCTTGAGGCGTTTGGACCCCATGACCGCGCCCAGGCCGCCACGGCCGACCGAGTTCCCTTCGCCCATCATGATGTTGGCAAACAAGACGCCGTTCTCGCCGGCCGGGCCGATGGCCGCCACGCTCCCCCGTTCCCCGACGGCCGCCACGGTCGTGGGAATGTCGCTCCCCCACAGGCCGCCGGCGGGGAGAAACTCCACCCCGTCGGGCCGGATAGCCAGGGTGACCGGTGTCGGGCTCTTGCCGGTGACGACCAGGACATCCAGGCCGGTCGCCTTCAGGAGCCAGGCAAAGCGACCGCCGGCCGAGCAATCGTAGATGGTGCCGGTCAGGGGCGAACGGGAGACAACGGAAAGACGGGCCGCGGTGGGGGCCGGGGTGCCGCACAGGGGGCCCACGGCGAAGATCAGCGGCATGGCCGGGTCGAACGGGTCAAGGCGGAAGGTGTCGCGCATCAGGCGAACCCCCAGGCCCCGCCCTCCCAGGTATTCCTCCAGCAGGCCACGGGGTATCTCCTCCCGCCGCGCCGAGGCGGTGGTCAGGTCAACCCGCAATAATGTTCCGGTCCAGCCGTACACCGTCACCGCACCTCGCGTCCCAACAGGATATCAGCCACCTCGCCGCAGGAATCCGCCAGGCGGTCCGCCTCCCGCAGGTCGTCCGGTCCGCCGTAGCCCCAGGTGCAGCCGATGGTGGTGATTCCCGCGTGTCTGCCGGCCTGGATGTCGTTGATGCTGTCGCCCACCATGACCGCGTCTCCGGGGGAGATGCCGAAGCGCTCGACGACCCGCAGCAAGGGGAGGGGAGAAGGTTTCATCTCCGGGAACGTGTCGCCGCCGCAGATGGCCCCAAAAAAATGGTCGATCCCCAGGGTGTGCAGGATAAGACGGCTCAACACTTCGTTTTTGTTGGAGACGATCGCCAGGGGGATAGTGTTTTCGGCCAGTGTCTCCAGTGTCTCGCGGACACCGGGATACAGCCTGCTTTTGTCGGCGATATGGATGGCGTTGAACTCCGTGAACAACCCCAGTCCCCGTTCGATATGTTCGGACAGTTCCGCGCCCAGCGCCCGCTGGACGAGGTTACGTGCCCCCTTGCCGACCAGGTTGCGCACGTCCGCGCGGGAAAGCGGGTCCTTGCCGAACCCGGCGAGCATGAAGTTGACGGCATCGGTCAGGTCTTCCAGCGAATCCACCAGGGTACCGTCCAGGTCGAACAGCGCGATTGCCACGGTCATCCCCTGCGCTCCCCGGTTTTTTTGCCGGATTTGGCGGGCCTGTCCGAGCCGAACGGGTGGGCCGCTTTTTTGGGAGAGACGGTCCTGGCCGGTTGCGAGGGTTGTGACTTTTTGTCCGGACGTGCAGCCGGGGCAGGTTTGGCAGCCTTGGGCGGTTTGGCCGGGGCATTGAACGAGATCACCGGTTCTTTGGCGGGACGGTACAGCAGGAAGGTCTTGCCCAGGATCTGGGCGACATCGGCGTCGCAGGCCCCGGCCAGCATCGCGGCCGCCTCGTCTTTGCCCAACAGGCAACTTTCCAGCAGTTTGACCTTGATCAGTTCGTGATGGTCGAGTGCGGCATTCGCCTCGCTTATCAAGCCCTCTTCAATCTCCTTCTTGCCGATTTGGATGACAGCCTTGAGGCTGTGTCCGAGGGCGCGCAGATGGCGTTTCTGTTTTCCTGTCAGCATCGGTTGTTACTCCTGGCATTCTTTGATTGGTTGTGTTCGATTCGGTCCGACTGTGTATAGCACAGCGGGGCACTGCTGGCAAATCGCAATTGCCGCTGAAATCAAAGCATATCGCCGTGTTATTGTTACAATAGTGCTACGCCGGTTTGAAAAAGGATATACATTTTTTGATATTTATGTTATCAAACCACAATTTTAAAGCTGCCGAGCAATCAAGGCACGGGCGCTCAGGCCCTTAGGAGCTTTGTGAATGAATCCGAATAAATACCCGATTTCCTCCGCACTGACGTCGCTCAATACGGAAGCAACTGCACCTGTCGTGGAACCCGCAGCAAAAAAGACCGTTACCAAGGTACATCATCTGCCCCCCTCCATCTGGAAGAAGATGGAAGGCTCCGCCAAAAGCCCGCTGGACAAGGCCATCGAGCGGACGCGGGACTTCTTTTTCCGCGAGCAGTTGCCTGACGGCTACTGGTGGGCCGAGTTGGAATCCAACGTCACCATTACCGCCGAGTACGTCATGCTGTTCCACTTTCTCGGCATGGTGGACAAGGTGCGTGAGCGGAAAATGGCCAACTATATCCTCGGCAAGCAGACCGCCGAAGGGTGCTGGACCATCTGGTACGGCGGTCCCGGAGACCTCTCCACCACCATCGAGGCCTATTTTGCCCTCAAGCTTGCCGGCTATGCGGCCGATCATCCGGCCATGCGCAAGGCGCGGGATTTCATCCTGGAAAACGGCGGCATCATCAAGGCTCGCGTCTTTACCAAGACGTTCCTGGCGCTGTTCGGCGAGTTCGCCTGGTTCGGCGTCCCCTCCATGCCCATCGAGCTGATGCTGCTCCCCAACTGGGCCTATCTCAACATGTACGAGTTCTCCAGCTGGTCGCGGGCCACCATTGTCCCGCTCTCCGTGGTGATGGCCGAACGGCCGGTGCGCAAGCTGCCTCCCTGGGCTCAGGTGCAGGAACTGTACGTCCGGCCGCCCCGGCCGACCGACTATACCTTTACCAAGGAAGACGGCATCCTGACCGGCAAGAACTTCTTCATCGGCGTGGACCATCTGCTCAAGGTCTATGAGTCCAGCCCCATCCGGCCGTTCATGAAGCGGGCCACCGCCATGGCCGAAAAATGGATTCTCGATCACCAGGAGCCGACCGGCGACTGGGGCGGCATCCAGCCGGCCATGCTCAACTCCATCCTGGCCCTGCACTGCCTCGGCTATGCCAATGACCACCCGGCCGTGGTCAAGGGGCTGGAGGCGTTGGCCAATTTCTGCATCGAAGACGACGACAGCCTGGTCTTGCAGGCGTGCGTGTCGCCGGTGTGGGATACGGCTTTGGCGTTGGTTGCCATGCAGGAGGCGGGCGTGCCGGGCGACCATCCGGCGCTGGTCAAGGCGGCCCAGTGGCTGCTGGACCTGGAAGTCCGCCGCAAAGGGGATTGGCAGATCAAGTCTCCCGACCTGGAGCCGGGCGGCTGGGCCTTTGAGTTCCTCAACGATTGTTACCCCGACGTGGACGACTCCGGCTTCGTCATGCTCTCCATCAAGGATGTGAAGGTTCGCGACAGGAAGCACAAGGAGCAGGCCATCAAGCGCGGCATCAACTGGTGCCTGGGGATGCAGAGCGAGAACGGCGGCTGGGGCGCATTCGACAAGGACAACACCAAGCACCTGCTCAACAAGATTCCCTTTGCCGACCTGGAGGCGTTGATCGATCCGCCCACGGCCGACCTGACCGGCCGCATGCTGGAACTGATGGGTAACTTCAATTACCCCAAAACCCACCCCGCGGCTGTGCGTGCCCTGGAGTTTCTCAAGGCGGAACAGGAGCCGGAAGGTCCCTGGTGGGGACGCTGGGGGGTCAACTACATCTACGGTACCTGGTCGGTACTGTGCGGCCTGGAGGCCATCGGCGAGGATATGGCCCAGCCGTATATCAGAAAGGCGGTCAACTGGTTCAAGTCCAAACAGAACATGGACGGCGGCTGGGGCGAGGTATGCGAGTCCTACTGCGACCGTTCGCTGATGGGGAGCGGTCCGAGCACCCCATCCCAGACCGGTTGGGCGCTCCTGTCCCTTTTTGCGGCGGGCGAGGTGCATTCCAAGGCCGCGGCCCGTGGGATCGAATATCTGCTGACCACCCAGAAGCATGATGGCACCTGGGATGAAGATGCCTTTACCGGAACTGGTTTTCCCAAGTTCTTCATGATCAAATACCACATCTATCGCAATTGTTTCCCGTTGACGGCCTTGGGCAAGTATCGCCGCCTGACCGCGGAGAGCGGGGAGAAGAAGTAGCATAACACTCGACGCGATCGCATGGCGTTTCGCAGGGAAGCCCCGAGTTTGCCGCAATCCGGGGCTTTTACCATTTATGGACATGAAAACTTTCATTACCGGGGCAACCGGATTCATAGGCGCAAGCATTGTCAGGGAACTGCTGAAGGATGGCCGGGAGGTGCGCGCCCTGGTGCGTTCCGGGTCGAATACCGCCAATCTGGACGGGCTCGACGTGGAGTTGTGGCAGGGCGACCTGCGCGATGCACACGGCCTTGAGCAAGGGCTCAAGGGATGTGATGTCCTGTATCATGCCGCCGCGGATTATCGGCTCTGGACACGCACCCCCGAAGAGATGTACCGTATCAATGTGGACGGTACGGCCGCCATCCTGGAAGCTGCGCTGAGAAACGGTCTTTCGCGGGTAGTGTATACCAGCAGCGTCGGGACCCTGGGTAATCCGGGCGACGGCACACCGGGAACCGAGGCAACGCCCGTGACCCTGGACGACATGGTGGGGCACTACAAGAAGAGTAAGTTCCTGGCTGAACGGACCGCTGAACGTTTTGTCGAGAAAGGGTTGCCGCTGGTGATCGTCAACCCCTCGACCCCGGTCGGCCCCCTGGATATCAAGCCGACTCCCACCGGAAAGATCATTGTCGATGTCTTGAACAGGCGCATGCCGGCCTATCTGGACACGGGGCTTAACATCATCGCCGTCGAGGACTGCGCCCGCGGCCATATCCTGGCTGAACAAAAGGGGCGCATCGGTGAGAAATACATCTTGGGGAACACCAACCTGACCCTGCGGGATATTTTCGGCCTGCTGGAGGAGATCACCGGTCTGGCCGCGCCGAAGGTCAGGCTGCCCTACCTGCCGATCCTGCTGGCTGCCTACGTCAACGAGGGGATCTCTCGCATCACCGGCAAGGAACCACTGATCCCCCTGGCCGGTGTGCAGATGGCGGCCAAGTTCATGTTCTTCGATTCCTCCAAGGCGGTGAGTGAGTTGGGGCTGCCCCAGACAGCGGTAAAGGATGCCCTGGAACGCGCCGTGGAATGGTTCAGGGCCCATAAACAGTAATCGAGAACCGGGGATTGGTTTTTCCCGGCCCCCAGTCCCGAGAGGTTCAATCATGCTACTCGAAACCATTAACAGCCCCGTTGACCTGAAAAAACTCAAACCGGAGCAATTGCCCGCCCTGGCGGATGAAGTGCGGCGCTTTCTGCTGGAAACGGTATCCACCACCGGTGGGCATCTGGGTTCCAACCTGGGAACGGTCGAGTTGAGTATTGCCCTGCACTACTGTTTCAATTCCCCCGCGGACAAGATCATCTGGGATGTGGGGCACCAGGCCTATACCCACAAGATCCTCACCGGCCGGCGCGAGGCTTTTCCCACCCAGCGCCAGTACAAGGGGTTGTCCGGTTTTCCCAAACGCTGCGAGTCCGAACACGATGCCTTTGGCGTGGGGCACTCCTCCACCTCCATCTCGGCCGGGCTCGGCATGGCCGCGGCGGCCAGTCTGGCCGGTACGAAAAACCACGCCATCGCCGTTATCGGCGACGGGTCGCTCACCGGCGGCATGGCTTTCGAAGCCCTCAATCAGGCCGGGCACCTCAAAAAGAACCTGATCGTCATCCTCAATGACAACGAGATGTCCATCTCGAAAAACGTCGGCGCCTTCTCCTCGTTCATCTCCCGCAAGATGACCGGCCGCTATTTCCGCGACTTGAAAAAGGAGATGCAGGGGTTGTTGCGGAACATTCCGGCCATTGGCACCGATATTCTCCACTTTGCCAAGCGGGCGGAAAATTCGTTGAAAGGTTTCCTGACCCCCGGCGCTCTGTTCGAGGCGCTCGGTTTCGATTACCTGGGGCCGCTGGACGGACACGACCTGTCGCAACTGGTGGAGGTCTTCACCAACATCAATGGACTGGACGGGCCGCTCCTGGTGCATGTCATGACGACCAAGGGCAAAGGGTACAAACCGGCCGAGGATACCCCCCACAAGTACCACGGTGTTGGCGCGTTTGACATCGCCACCGGCAAGGGCGCGCCCAAGGCGGCCGCCAAGTCCTACACCGACGTGTTCGGCGAGACCATGGTGCAACTGGCCGAGCAGGACCCGAAGATTGTGGCCATTACGGCGGCCATGCCGGACGGCACCTGCCTCAACACCTTTGCCGAGCGTTTTCCAAAGCGTTTTTTCGATGTGGGCATCGCCGAGCAGCATGGCATGACCTTTGCCGCCGGCCTGGCCGCCGATGGTTTCCGGCCGGTGACCGCCATCTACTCCACCTTTGTCCAGCGCGCCTACGATCAGGTCTTCCACGACATCTGCCTGCAAAAACTTCCGGTCACCATCGCCATGGACCGGGCCGGGCTGGTGGGTGATGACGGGCCGACCCATCACGGCGTGTTTGACCTCTCCTACCTGCGCCATCTCCCCGCCCTGACGCTGATGGCGCCCTAGGATGAGAATGAACTGCGCCACATGCTCAAAACCGCCGTCTACTCCGATGCCCCCATGGCCCTGCGCTATCCGCGCGGCGCAGGCTTCGGGGTGGAGATGGACAGCGGGTTGAAGACACTGGAGATCGGCAGGGGGGAACTGCTGGCCGAAGGAGGCGATCTGTGCGTCATCGCCATCGGCTCCACAGTCATCCCGGCGCTCCGGGCGGCCGAATCGCTTCAGCACAAAGGTATTGCCGCATCCGTGGTCAACGCCCGTTTTGTCAAGCCCCTGGATGCGGAGCTGATCCTTTCCGTGGCACGCAGGACCGGCTGTGTCATTACCGTGGAAGAGAATGCCCTGCAGGGCGGATTCGGCAGCGCCGTGCTGGAGCTGCTTTTCGATAACGGTCTGCAGGATGTGAAGGTCAAGCGCCTCGGCATCCCGGACCGCTACGTCGAGCAGGGGAGCCAGGCGCAACTACGCAAGGACCTGGGAATCGACGCCGAGGGTATTGCCGCGGCAGCGGAACAGTTTTTGAAATCATAAGAAACCGACAAACATTTGCCACGGAGACACAGAGACACGGAGAACGTCAAAAACGAGAGAAAGGCATAACCGCCTGCCATGGCAGTTTCATTGCCGTGTGTTTGACACATCGCCTGAATTCGATGGTCTCCGGTTTTCCTCTGTGTCTCCGTGTCTCTGTGGCAGATTTTCTTTAAACCGAAAGGATGTACCAAAATGCGTTTTCCGCTTCGTCTCAACTATGACCTGACCAGATACATTATCTCCAACAAGCTCAACAAGGTGGAGAAGTATCCCCTTGTGCTGATGCTGGAGCCGACCCACCTGTGCAACCTGGCCTGCTCCGGCTGCGGCCGCATCCGCGAGTACGCCGACACCATCCAGGAGATGATGAGCCTGGAGGAGTGCCTGAAATCGGTGGACGAATGTCCGGCGCCGGTGGTCACCATCACCGGCGGCGAACCGTTTCTCTATCCCCCGGTGTATGACCTGATCCGCGGCGTGCTGGAGCGGGGCAAGCATATTTACCTCTGCACCAACGGCATCCTGCTGGAGAAGGCTCTGGACAACATGACGCCGCACCCCAATTTCACCATCAATGTGCACATGGACGGCCTGGAAGAGACTCACGACCGCATCCTGGAGCGCAAAGGGGCCTTCAAGATCGCCATGGAGGGGATCAAAAAGGCCAAGAAGCTGGGATTCCGGGTTTGCACCAACACCACCATTTTCAAGGAGACCGACCTGGTGGAGATCGAGATGCTCTTCACTCACCTGGAAGAGATCGGCGTGGACGGCCTGCTGGTGGCTCCAGGCTTCGGCTACGAGGCGGTGGGGGAGAAGCTGTTCCTGGAGCGGCGCGATATCGAGAAGAAGTTTGCCGAGGTCTACGAGATGAGCAAGAAACACCGCTTTTTCTCCACCCCCATGTACCTGCGTTTTCTGAAGGGCGAGAAGAAACTGGAGTGCACTCCCTGGGGCAATCCCACCCGCAACACGCGCGGCTGGAAGGCGCCCTGCTATCTGATCACCGACGACCACTACCCGACCTTCAGGGAGATGATGGAAAAGACCGAATGGGACAAGTACGGCGTCGGCAAGGACGCACGGTGCGCCCAGTGCATGATGCACTGTGGCTTCGAGCCGACGGTCGTCAACGAGGTCGGCAAGAGTTGGAAGGATATTCTGGAGATGATGATCTGGAACTTAACGTAGTGGTTATGCAAGGTTTAGAATGTTTTCTAGGGTTTGATAATAATTTATAAAATATAGTATATTACGTCTTGCATTCCCTCGAAAAACCCGCTAACCTTTGCTAAGGTTTTAGCGGGTTTTTTATTTTTATTCCTACCTATGGCCTGCCTTTAGGCCGCCATGAAAGTTTATAGGTAGGAAAATGAGGAGGGCCGTCATGCCAAAGCTTTTGCTCACCAAACGGAATATCGACAGCAAGAAGCATATCCCCCCTGTTACCAGCGGCCAGGTGGATTACTTTGACGAAGATATCAAGGGCCTGCTGCTTCGGGTTGGCAAGAGTTCAAAGACTTTCTATGTCCAGGTAGACGTGAAAGACCCCGTGTCCGGGAAATTCAAGACGATCAAGCAGAAGATCGGGGCGTATGGCGAATACACGCCGGAACAAGTGCGGGCAATAGCGCCTGATATCATCCGACGGATACGCGAAGGCAGGCCCAAGGAGGAAAAGCCGCCCACCATTCGCGATATATATGAACGCTACCTGACGGATAAGAAGCTGTCAAAAGGTTCGTTGACGCTTTACAGGTCCTACATTCCGCGGCTGTTTGAGAGCTGGCTTGACCTTCCCCTGAATCAGCTTGAAAAGGCCCTTTCGCCCCAGGTGGTCATAGACCGGTTCCAGAACATAAGTGAGGTCAATGGTCCGGGCGCGTCGAACAACAGCTTCAGGTGTCTGCAAGCCATCATCAACTATGCCGAGATCGTCTACCCGCAATATGTCCTCAGAAATCCCATCAAGGTTTTATCCCGCGCTGAAATGTGGATGCGAATAGAAGCGCG
>JAATGX010000210.1 GCA_015688915.1 Desulfuromonadales bacterium | reverse complement strand
TTCGGGTCCTTGAAGCTCGAGGGGGGATAGTCGGCATGCACGGCAACGACCACCGTGCGGTCGAGGGAAGGCGGCGTCTCGGTCTGCCCGGCGAACGGGCAACTCAAGCAGATCAGGGCGCTGGTGACAAGACAAACGATGCGGGGCACGCGGTACCTCCTGATACGGACCCAAAATAGCATAGACACGGTGTCGTAAGCCACAACTAATGCGGGTGGAACCGGTTGGACGTGAAGCGTGGACGAATGCGCTGTCCTTGACTTTTGCGGCAGTTATTTGTAGGGTTAATAGATTTTTCAGTTGAGTACCCGAAGGAGTTCCCATGGATTATAAAGATACCCTCAACCTGCCGCAGACGGCGTTTCCCATGAAGGCCAACCTGAACCAGCGCGAGCCGGAAATACTGGCCCAATGGCAGGAAAATGGCCTGTACGCGGCAGTAGAGGCGGCCGGTACGGACAAGCCGTCCTACATCCTGCACGACGGCCCCCCCTATGCCAACGGCCATATCCACATCGGCCATGCCCTGAACAAGATCCTCAAGGACATCATTCTCAAGGGAAAGCGTATGGAGGGGTTCAACGCCCCCTACGTGCCGGGCTGGGACTGTCATGGCCTGCCGATCGAACTGCAGGTGGAGAAGAACCTGGGTTCGAAAAAACACCAGATCTCCAAGCTGGAGATGCGGCGCGAGTGCCGGAACTACGCGGAAAAGTTCATCGCCGTCCAGAAGGAGGAGTTCCGGCGGCTGGGGGTGCTGGGCGACTGGGATAACCCGTACCTGACCATGAACTACGAGTACGAGGGGCAGACCGCACGGGAACTGGCGAAGTTCGCCCACAACGGCGGCCTGTACCGGGGCAAGAAGCCGGTGCACTGGTGCTCATCCTGTGTCACGGCCCTGGCCGAGGCCGAGGTGGAATACGCCGACCACACATCGCCCTCGATCTACGTCCGTTTCAAACTGGTCGACGATGTTTCCGGGGCAATCCCGGCCCTGGCCGGCAAGCAGGCGTACGTGGTGATCTGGACCACTACCCCCTGGACCATCCCCGCCAACCTGGCCATTGCCATGCACCCGGAGTTCGAATACGTCGCCCTGGAGACGGAAAAGGGTGTGCTGATCGTGGCCGAAGGGTTGAAGGACGCCTTTCTGCAGGCCACGGGCCTGACAGGAAACGTCGTAGCCACCTTCTCCGCCCGGGCCCTGGAGCGGAAGCGGTGCAAGCATCCCTTTTACGACCGCGACTCCATCATCCTGCTGGGTGAGCATGTCACCCTGGAGGCCGGCACCGGCTGCGTCCACACCGCCCCCGGCCACGGCCAGGAGGACTATGAACTGGCCCTCAAGGAGGGGCTGGAGATCTACAACCCGGTGGACAACCACGGCAGGTATGTCCAGAACCTCGAGTTCTTCGGCGGACAGTTCGTGTTCGATGCCAACCAGAGCGTGATCGACAAGCTGACCGAGGTGGGCGCCCTGTTGCAGACCGCGAAGATCAGCCACTCCTACCCCCACTGCTGGCGCTGCAAGAAGCCGATCATCTTCCGCGCCACCGAACAGTGGTTCATCTCCATGCAGGCCAATGACCTGAGGCAAAAGTCCCTGGAGGCCATTGATCAGGTACAGTGGATTCCCAAATGGGGCAAGGAGCGTATCCATGGCATGATCGAGAACCGGCCGGACTGGTGCATCTCCCGTCAGCGCACCTGGGGGGTGCCGATCACCGCCTTCTCCTGTACCGCCTGCGGCGAATACCTGGCGGACGGGGCGGTCATGGAGCACGTGGCCGGGCACTTCACCCGGCACAGCGCCGACGTCTGGTTCGACTGGGACGCCGCCAGGCTCCTGCCGGAAGGGACGACATGCCCGAAATGCGGGGCCTCCTCGTTCGAGAAGGAGATGGACATCCTGGACGTCTGGTTCGACTCGGGCGTTTCCCATGCCGCCGTGCTGGAGGCCAACCCCAAGCTCTCCTCGCCGGCCGACATGTATCTGGAGGGAAGCGACCAGCATCGCGGATGGTTCCACTCGTCGCTTCTGGAGAGCGTCGGCACGCGGGGCCGCGCACCGTACCGGAACGTTCTCACCCACGGTTTCGTGGTTGACGGCAATGGCCGCAAGATGAGCAAGTCGGTCGGCAACGTGGTGGCCCCGGAAGAGGTGATCAAGAAATACGGCGCCGAGATCCTGCGCCTGTGGGTGGCGGCCCAGGATTACCGGGACGACATCCGCATCTCCCCGGAGATCCTCACCCGCCTGTCCGAGGCCTACCGCCGCATCCGCAACACCAGCCGCTACATCCTGGGCAACATTCACGATTTTGACCCGGCCCGGGACAGCGTCGAGCCGGCACGGATGCCGGAGATCGACCGCTGGGCCCTGCACCAGTTGGAACTGCTCAAGGAAAAGGTGCTGGCCTGTTACGGCGAGTACGAGTTCCACGTGCTGTACCATGCCGTGAACGGTTTCTGCACCGTGGAGATGAGCTCGTTCTACCTGGATATCCTCAAGGACCGGGTCTACACCAGCAAGAAGACCTCCCTGGAGCGCCGCAGCGCCCAGACCGTCATGTACCGCATCCTGGACACCCTGCTGCGCCTGATCGCACCGGTGCTTTCCTTTACCGCCGACGAAGCCTGGAAGTATCTGCCGGGCGAGCGCGAGGCCAGCGTTCATCTGGCGGCGTTCCCTATGTTGCGGCCGGAGTTGAAGGACGATACGCTGGTGGAACGCTGGGAGCGGATCATGAAGGTGCGGGCCGAGGTGTCCAAGGCGTTGGAACAGGGCCGCGTGGCCAAGACGATCGGCCACTCCCTGGACGCCGGCGTGACCATTGTCGCCGCCCCTGACCTGCTGGCCTTCCTGCGCGAGTACCAAGTCGAGTTGCCGAGCATCTTGATCGTGTCGAAGGTGGAACTGACCGACGACGCTTCCGGCGATCTCTGGTCCTCCGAGAACATCGAGGGGCTGCGGGTGCGGGTGACGGCAGCGCCGGGCGCAAAGTGCGAGCGCTGCTGGTGCTACAGCGAAGAGCTCGGCCAGCATGGCGACCATCCCGGTATTTGTCCCAAATGCACGGCTGCGGTCATCTGAAACCGGGCGGCGCGGCACCAGGAGGACACCACGTATGGACGATATCCGCGTCAGGGACCTGATGTCCTCCAACGTCGTCAGCATCCAGCCCCAAACCGGATTGATGACGGCGATCCAGGCCATGCTGGACAACCGCTACTCGTGCATGGTGGTAGTGGAGGACCGGCTGCCGGCGGGGATCGTCACTGAACGGGACATCGTGCGATTGGCGCCCCGATTTCTCGGCGACCGTTCCTTTGTATCGATCCCGGTGGCCGAGGTCATGTCCGCGCCGGTCATGACCGTGTCCGAGACAACGACCCTGTTCGATGCCCTGGTGGTCTCCAGTTCCCAGAAGATCCGCCACCTGCCGGTGGTGGACGGACAAGGGAGGATGACCGGGCTGGTCACCCAGTCGGATCTGGTCCAGGCCCATTTCCGCATCTTTGAACGGCAGCGCGCGATCATCGAACGCTCCGTCAGGGAGCGCACGCGGGAATTGCAACAGGCCAACGAGCAGTTGCACTCGCTCTCCATGGTCGACGCCCTGACTGGAATCGGCAACCGCCGCGCCATGCAGGTTGACCTGGATCACACCCATCGCCAGGCAGTGCGCTACAAACGCGCCTATTCCGTGGCCCTGTTCGATGTGGACTATTTCAAGCTGTACAACGATTTCTACGGGCACAAGGCGGGCGATGCCGCCCTCCGGCTGATTGCCGAACACCTGCAGGCCGGCATTCGCAAGTCGGACCGCCTCTACCGCTACGGCGGCGAGGAGATCCTGCTGATGCTGCCGGAGACGAACCTGCACAGTGCCCTGATCCTGGCCGAACGTACGTTGGCCGGTTTCGCGGCATTGAACATCGCCCACGAGCAGAGCCCCTTCGGCCACATCACCATCAGTTGCGGGGTGGCCTGCCAGCTTGAGGATGGCGGCTTTCCCACCTGGGAAGGGCTGGTGGACCTGGCCGACCGCGGGCTGTACGCCTCGAAAGGGAGCGGACGCAACCGGGTGACCGCCATCGCGCCCGAGGATGCCATGGATGACAGCACACCCCGATTTTCCACCGGAAAGGTACCGGAGAGCCCATGAAAAACCGCCATGCACTGTTTGCCCTCATCACCGTTGTCGGCCTGGTCGCCGATCAATGCACCAAGCTCTACATCGACCGCAGTATACAGTTGTATCAAACCATACCGGTGGTGGACAATGTCTTCAGCATCACCTACATCAGGAACAAAGGGGCGGCCTTCAGTTTTCTCTCCCAGGCCAGTTGGCGGCTGCCGTTCTTCGTCTGCGTCTCCCTGGTGGCCGCAATCGCCATCCTGGTCGCTTTCCGCAAGCTGGCCGACGACCAGAAACTGGCCCAGGTTTCCCTGGCCATGATCTTTTCCGGCGCCGTCGGCAACCTGATGGACCGGCTGCGGTTGGGCGAGGTGATCGATTTTCTGGACGTCCACTGGTACCGGCACCACTGGCCGGCCTTCAATGTGGCCGATTCGCTGATCTGCGTCGGGGTCTTCCTGCTGGCCCTGGACATACTGCTGGAAGAGAAGCGGCGAAAGCCGAGGGCCGGCGTGAAGGGGCAGGGGGCAGGCAGGTGAAGTCCGCCGTGGGACATGCCCGGATTTGTGCCCCCCGATCCGTTCCCTTTTTTGCAAGTCCGGGACCTTCCGGAGGATAATCCAGATGCGCGCACCGAGCACAATGAAAACAGGGGATAATCCGCAGGCGACGCAGGCCACCATCATGGTCGTGGACGACAATCCTGAAATGCTCGTCTTTCTGGAACAGATGCTGACCCGGAACGGCAACAGGGTCGTTACCTTCACCAGTGGCGCCATGGCCCTGAAGCTGGCCGGAGAAAGCGCGCCGGACCTGATCCTCCTGGACGTCATGATGCCTGGGATGGACGGTTACCAGATCTGCGAGCAGTTCAAGCAGAATCCCCGGCTCAGGGAGATCCCGGTTCTCTTCATGAGCAATATTGGCACCACGGATGCCAAGCTCAAGGCCTTCCAGGCGGGCGGGGTGGACTACATCACCAAGCCGTTTCATTATGAGGAGATCCAGGCCAGGGTCGGGGTGCATCTCAACCTGCGCTCACTTCAGCAGATGCTGGAGTTTCAGCGGCTGATGGAACGGAAGGTGCGGGAGCTGTCGGAGGCGCAGCAGGCAACGATCTTTGCCATTGCCAAGCTGGCCGAACAGCGTGACGAAGACACCGGTGCGCACCTGGAGCGGGTGCAGACATACTGCCGGCTCCTGGCGGAGCAGCTCGGCAAGGATTCTCCCTATGCGGCACACATCACGCCGGACTTCGTCGAATGCATCCAGCACGCATCACCGCTGCACGACATCGGCAAGGTGGCCATACCGGACAGCATTCTGCTGAAACCGAACAAGCTGAGCTCCGCCGAGTTCGAGGTGATGAAGACCCATACCGTCATCGGCGGGGAAAACATGCAACTGGTGTATAATCACTATTCAGGAAACATCTTCATCGGCATGGGGATCGAGATTGCCCTGTATCACCACGAGCGCTGGGACGGCACAGGCTACCCCGACGGGCTGGCCGGCAAGAACATTCCGCTCTCGGCGCGCATCATGGCGCTGGCCGACTTTTACGACGCTCTCCGCTCGGACCGCTGCTACCGCAAGGGATTGTCCCACGAAGAGGTAAAGGCGATGATCCTGGAGGGGAACGGCACCCATTTCGACCCGGTGCTGGTCGAGGCGTTCCTTTGTCTCGAAGATGAATTCAGGCACGTTCAGGATACGTTCTGACAGACCTGAGGCCGCGAAGACGTCACGGATTCAGGATGGAAATTGCATAAGGAAAGGAGTGTACAGCTATGAACCACTACGATATCAACTACCCGCGTACCCAGGATCAGGTTCTCGTTGCGCGGAATACCCTCGTCCGGCAGGTCTACGCCTGGATGGGGGCGGGACTGGCCCTCACCGCCCTGCTGGCCCTGGTGACCGTCTCCACACCGGCGCTGCTCAATGCCGTGGTCGGCAACCGGCTGCTCTTTTACGGCCTGATGCTGGGCGAACTCGGCCTGGTGTTCGTGCTGTCCGGCGCCATCGACCGCCTGAGCGCCACCGCGGCGACCCTGTTGTTCCTGGGGTATTCGGCGCTCAACGGCGTCACCCTCTCGATCGTCTTCCTTGTCTACACCGCCGATTCCATCGCCTCAACCTTCGTGATCACGGCCGGCATGTTCGGCGCCATGAGCGCTTACGGCTACCTGACCCGGCGCGACCTGACCTCGTGGGGCAGTTTCCTCGTCATGGGGCTGATCGGTGTGGTGATCGCCTCCCTGGTGAACATCTTCCTCCACAGCGACGCGGTCTCGTGGATCGTCTCCGCCATCGGGGTACTCGTGTTCACCGGTCTGACCGCCTACGACACCTGGAAGATCAAGGCCCTGGCCGCACAAGGGGCCAGCGGCAGGAAACCGGCCATCCTGGGCGCCCTGACGCTCTACCTGGATTTCATCAACCTGTTCCTGATGCTGCTCAGGTTTGTGGGGGACCGCCGGCGGTAGGTCTTGTACCGGCGAAGTTCGAAGGTATCCCTTGGTGTTGCGAGTGAACGAGGTGCATTGCCCTGACCGGGTGCGTCCCGGTCAGAGGCGTACAAGGAGCGTTCCATGGATTTCAACGGCATCGCCCACCTGCTCTCCCAAGAGCACCCCCAGACTATCGCGGTCGTCCTGGCCCGGTTGACGTCGGAACAGAGCAGCG
>JAATGX010000225.1 GCA_015688915.1 Desulfuromonadales bacterium | reverse complement strand
GTACTCGCTCGATTCAAAGACGGTCGTTCGCGCGGGCTACGGTCTCGGCTATGCCCAGTTCAATCGCGAGGGCGGCGAGAATTTGTTGGTCTACAATCTTCCCGCTATCGTCAACACCAACATCGTTCAGGGTCCGCAGTTTGCCGCCTCGGGCATCAGCTTGCGGGTGATCGATCGTTCCGGGGCGCCGATCGAGGTCAGCGGATATCCCAACGAGTTCAAGCAGGTCGTGCTCAACCTGGTCAGCAACAGCCGCGACGCGATCCTTGAACGTCGCCTGAAGAGCCGGCCGGCGGGGCAGGGTGCCGGCCTGGACGATAACGATGAGATTACGCTTTCCATAGCCGGCAGGGACAACAAGGTGGTGATCGAGGTGCGCGACAACGGCTGGGGAATCCCCCCCGAGATTGCCGGGCGGGTGTTTGAACCGTATTTTACGACCAAGCCCGAGGGCAAGGGGACCGGTATCGGACTCTACATGTCGCGCCTGATCATTGAGGAGAGTATGCAGGGGCACCTGGATTTCAGGAGCGGCCCCGACGGAACCGTGTTTACGATCGAACTGAACGGAGCCTGACCTCGGAGATTCGGGTCAGGGTCTCGTATGTGGCGGAATAACCGCTGACGGCCAGCAAGGAGGAAACAATGGATCTCTTCCAACTTCGGGAACAGTTCTCGCGGGAAGGCATCATGATGTGCTTTAACGGGCCCTTTTCCCACAGCATCATCGAAGAGATGGGAACCGCCATCAAGAACTACCTGGAAGCCGAGGATATCACCCGCATGGCGGTGCAGGATGTATTTGCCGCCTACATCGAACTGGCCCAGAACGTCCGCAACTACCAGATGCTGCGCAACCTTCCCACCGGCGACACCGGGTCGGCCACCATTCTCATCGCCAAACAGAGCGAAACCTATGCCGTCACCGCCGGGAACGTGATCATGCAGCCGGACATCGACACCCTGGTTTCCCGGATCGATCATATCAACAGCCTTGACCCCGATGCCCTGAAGAAGCTGATCCGCCGGCAACTGCGGAGCGAAATCCCTCCGGGTGCCCGGGGAGCGGGACTCGGGCTGATGGAGGTGGCCAGGCGGTCAAAGACCAGGCTCGAATACTCGGTTCGGGATATCGACGGCCAGTATTCCTTTTTTACCCTGACGGTTCACATCTAGGGGGATACGTGCCATGTTGTAAAGCGGGCGGCATCCGAGACTGTTTCCATCGAGCAAGCGGGCGGCGGACCTGAACCGGTCCCGGAGGGTGTGGGTAATGACGATGAACGATATGCTGCACCTGAACGTCCTGTATGTGGAAGACGAACCGCTCCTGCGCGAGCGCGTCCGCATCGTGCTCGAGATGTATTTCGACCGCGTGGTCTGCGCCGGCGACGGTCGGGAGGCGCTGGATATCTTCAAACGCGAACGTCCCGACATCGTGGTGAGCGATATCCAGATGCCGGTGATGGATGGATTGGAGATGGCAGAGCATATCAGAAAGATCGCACCGGACATGCCGATCATCATCTGCACCGCATTCACTGAAACGACCTATCTGCTCAAGGCTGTCGAACTGGGTGTCTCCGCCTATGTTCGCAAGCCGCTCGACAGCCGGCAACTGGTCGAGGTCATTACCCGGACCGCTACCCCCCTGCTGCAACGGATCGAGCTGGAACGTGCAAAGCGGTCCGAACAGGCGTCGCTCGAACACGTACTGGGGGGAAGCCCGGCTATCCGGGAGGTCATCCGTCAGGTCCAGCATATAGCCGATACCGGTTTTTCCGTAATCCTGCAAGGGGAGACCGGGGTGGGAAAGTCCCATCTCGCCTCACTGATCCACGGCATGGGAACCCGCAAGAACTCCCCGTTTATCCCCGCTCCCCTGGGCTCCATACCCGAGTCGCTGGTGGAAAGCGAGCTTTTCGGCCATGTCAGGGGGGCGTTCACCGGGGCGGTCAAAACGCGCAAAGGGCTTTTTGAGGCCGCCCATGGCGGGACCCTGTTTCTCGACGACGTGGACTGCGCGCCTCCCTCGATCCAGGCCAAACTCCTGCGCGCGGTGGAGGACAAGCGCTTTTATCCCGTGGGGAGCAGTGCGCCGGTTGATGTGGACGTGCGTATCATTGCGGCCAGCAATCGCGACCTCCTTGCTGAGGCGCGCGCGGGGCGTTTCCGGGAGGATTTCTATTACCGCCTCAGCGACCTGGTTATCTTCATCCCGCCGCTCAGGGAGAGGAGCGGGGACATTCCGGCCATGGCGCGGATGTTCCTGCGCGAGGCGGCGCTGGAATTGAGCAAGACCCCGCCGTACATCACGGAAGAAGTGCTGATGGCGCTCGGGCAATACCCGTGGCCCGGCAATGTCCGTGAACTCAAAAGCGCCATGAAACGCGGCGCCCTGTTTGCCGGGGAGTCATTGACCACCGAGTGCCTGTCCAGTATCCTCACCGTGCCGGACCGCACGGGTCCCGCTGTCTTGCTCCGTCCACAAACCCTTGACCAGTTGGAACGACAGGCCGTCAGGCAGGCACTGGACGCTGCCGGCGGCAAAAGGATGGAAGCCGCACGCCTGCTTGACGTCGAATACCGGCGTTTCAAGCGTATGCTGGAGAAGTACGGACTGTAACAATCTCACCGCTCCCCGAACATGAACCCTCCCTAGTGGATATCCGTTGCGTGTCGCCGTTGTTTTTTCGCTTTAAGTTTGAAAAACTGATGGGTAGTGCACAGGTTCGAGGGGGCGTTGTGATGCACGCCATTTTGGTCAGCTTTGACTATCCATTATGGGTAGTGCGAGGTTGGGGCTTTTTGTGTTTTATGACATGAAACCAGTCGGTTATCTTGATGGCATCCCTATTGCTATGAAAAGGCTGCGTCCGGTCAGGTGCCGACGTCGTTCCAACTTCAGTTGCGAGGCATGTCATGCGGCCGAAAACATCAGATTCGAACTGTACACACCCTACCGCCCTAAGGGCACAAATCTGTATTTTTGTGAGGGAACCGTTTTCAGAATGCCACTGCAGGGTCATTTCCAGTGAGAGCATCCCCAGGATTCTTGAGGTTTGCGGCGATAAGTTCCGTTTCTGCCCGATCTATCGGCGTGAGACGGAAAAACATTCCCCTGAGACCACGTGAGCATATGGTGAATGAGAAGGCATGTGGGATGGATTTTCAACGCCTCAATCGTCTCTTCTGATCCTTACCACCTGACTTATCCCCGGCATGGACTCGATCTCGTGATCATCCAGCGTGTCCGTGTCGCCGATCACCCCGATGATGGTGCGGTTGGCTCCGGTCGATTGATGGATGTCGAAATCACGGGTGATCAGGTATTCCTTTATCTGGTCCAGCGCTTCTTCCGGCGCATGTTTTTTCATGATTATAAGCATGTTGAATCATCTCCCCTAATTTGAAACTTCAAGTTCCTCGTCCCCATGGGACATGATGCGCTCCAGGCGGCGGGATTCGTCCACCACCCTTTCGAACAACCTGACGATGGCGCCGTCGTCCAGGGGACCGGGGTTGTCTTCCTTCATGCGGGCAAAGATGCGTTTTTCCCGCGTCGGGTCAAAGACCGGCAGATTCAACCCCTTCTTCATGTGGCCGATCTCAAGCGCCAGGCGGGCGCGCTCATTGAATATGCGCAGCAGGACATCATCCAGCAGGTCGATCCGTTTTCGTATCTCGTTAATGTCCATCCGCATTCTCCATTCCTGATTCCGGTGCCAAGCACCGGCACTGTCTTGACCCGATCCGACTGTTGCCCATCGGACTCAGAATTGCTTTTTGATAAACGTATCCCTTTTCCAGGCGGTGTCGTCCCGCTCGGGGTAGTCGATGTTGTAGTGAAGGCCTCGGGACTCCTTGCGCATCTGGGCACAGGTCACGATCAACTCGGCCACGGTCGCTATGTTGCGCAGTTCGACCAGGTCCGAGGTAACAATGAAGTTCCAGTAGTACTCCTCAATCTCGTCCTGGATCAGCTTGATGCGCCGCATGGCCCGTTCCAGCCGTTTGTCGGAACGAACGATGCCCACGTAGTTCCACATGAAGCGCCGGATCTCGTCCCAGTTCTGGGAGACGACCACCATCTCGTCGCTGTTAGTGGCCGTGCTCGCATCCCATTCGGGCAGTTCGCGCCGGTCGTGCTGCAACGTCTTCAGCACCCCGGTGGAATGTTTGTAGGCGCGGCCGGCGTAGACCGCCGCCTCCAGGAGCGAGTTGCTGGCCAGACGGTTGGCGCCGTGCAGGCCGGTGAAGGCAGCTTCACCGATGGCGTACAGTCCGGGGAGGTCGGTTTCGGCATCGGCATTGACCGCCACCCCTCCGCACAGGTAATGGGCAGCCGGGACCACGGGCAGCCACTCTTTGGTCATGTCCAGGCCAAATTCCATGCAGGTCTGATAGATGTTGGGGAAGCGGCGGCGCACGAAATCGGCCGGTTCGTGGGTGATGTCCAGGAAGGCGCAATCGTCGCCGCTGGTCTTCATCTCGTTGTCGATGGCCCTGGCCACGATGTCCCGCGGCGCCAGGTCTTTCAGCTTGTGGTATTTCTCCATAAAGGCCGTGCCGTCGCGGCGGCGCAGGATGGCGCCCTCGCCGCGCACCGCCTCGGAGATCAGGAATGACTTGGCAAGCGGATGGAACAGGGTGGTGGGATGGAACTGCATGAATTCCATGTTGCCCACGGTGGCGCCGGCGCGGTAGGCCATGGCCACCCCGTCGCCCGAGGCCACGTCCGGGTTGCAGGTGTAGAGGTAGACCTTGCCGGCGCCGCCGCTGGCCAGGAGCGTGATCTTGGCGGAAAAGGTCATTACCCGGCCGTTGGTCTTGTCCAGCGCATAGGCTCCCAGGCAACGGTTGTGCTCCAGGGAACGCCGCTCGACCTTGGCCGCCGTGATCAGATCAATGGCGATGTGATGTTCGTAAACCTGTATATTGGGATGCTGGCGCACGGCCTCCACCAAGGCGCGTTCGATCTCGCGGCCGGTGATGTCTTCGGCGTGCAGGATGCGGCGGGCGCTGTGCCCCCCCTCCCGGGTCAGGTCGTAGGATTCGCCGCTGGTGGTGAACTTGACCCCCCATTCGATCAGGTTGCGGATGGTCTGGGGCCCTTCCTCCACCACCATTCTGACCACATCTTCGTGGCAGACGCCGGCGCCCGCCACCAGGGTGTCGTCAATGTGGGCATCGAACGAGTCCTCGGCCGAAAAGACCGAAGCGATGCCGCCCTGGGCGTACTTGGTGGCGGATTCGGAGATATCACGCTTGGTGACGATGGCGACGCTGCCATGGTTGGCTGCCTGAAGGGCATAGGAGAGGCCGGCGATGCCGCTGCCGATAACAAGAATATCGCTTTCGATACGCATGCTGGAACGTCCCTTTCGGTGTTCGGTAGTGGGGTGAATTATTGAACTCTGCGGCCTCTTTTGTCAAGAAGAGAGGGGAGGGACGGCACAAACGGGCGTCCTGGTGTCCGGCTTTCTGGGGAAACGGGGAGGGAAAAAATGGCGCGCCCGGAGAGATTCGAACTCCCGACAACCTGGTTCGAAGCCAGGGACTCTATCCAGCTGAGCTACGGGCGCACAAGGGTCACGGATCACCATATCTCCGGGAAGCCGGTAGTGTGAAGAGGTGATCGCTATGTCACCAGAAAGATTAGAGACCGTCTTGTGAAAGTGGGTGATATCTTGGTGAAAACATGGAGATGGCTTGTTGAGTCGATTGGCGGTCTATTTGGAACCATGCACCAGGTCAACCAGATGATTTGCGGTCTATTTGGCACCAGTTTGAGGTTTAACCTCACGGATATCATTCACGCTGTGGTTGTGGTGATTGATACAAGCACAAACAATAGCGCGGCGGCGAATATCAGCGAACATAATCTCACACATTCCTCCTCATAACAGGGCCATAACAACAATCTATTTTACAAGAGCATCTGGAAATTCTTCTTTCTTGGGCTTCTTTTTATATGCAGTATTTATTTCAGTCTCATATTTGTTCCACTCTAATGCGAATGCTTTAGGAAACTTACCGTTATAATATTTTAGGGCATTTAACTTTAAAGACTTAAATTCTTTATTAAGCCGCGACATTTCTTCTATATTTTTATCTACTACCCTTGTATCTGAGCTCCTCAAATCGTTTTGAACCGATTTTTCGTTAAAAACGATACGAGATGATAGATTTTTTATCTGGTTGATATATTCCTGGCCTACAGAATCAATCTTATTACCCGCCCATGAAATATACGGAAGTAATATCAGTATAATCAATATCTTTTTCATGTCCCCTCTCCCTTTTTCACAACATCTGCACGACCCACTTAACCCGCCCTTGGATAAAGTGTTCATCCAGGTCTGTAATATCCACTTCCACGTCACGACTGCGGAACTCTTCATTATCTGACTGTAGCAGAATTTTCTTACTATCCAGATATAACCGCTTGATCACTGTACCCTGGTATGGCAGCCAGACAGCGTATAGCTCGCCATTAACCACTTCCTTGTCAGCCCGATCCACGCCCACCACAGCGCCATTATGCAGCGTCCGCTCCAGTAGTGATCCGTTATTTCGTTTATACATGACCAGGTCGGTTTGTGTAACAAAAATTGCAACCGCCAGTGTCGCGCTCAGTGCCCGTAACGCTCGATGAATGATTGCACCTGCCGGGCCGTGTCGCTTGAGTTGTCCAGTTTCACGTAGCGTTGCCAGATTTGCAGGGCACGGCCGATGTCGTGGAGATCGAAGGCGTAGATATAGCCGGTGTTGTACAGACTTTCCAGGTTGTAAGGGGCGATGGCAAGCGCCTTTTCGAAATTTTTCAGCGCTTGCGTGACATCGCCCGTTTGCCGGAACATGGCGCCCTGGTCATTGAGCACGTCGGGGTCATCGGGTTTGAGTGCCAGGGAGCGATTATACGCCTCAATGGCTTGTCGCGGCATGTCGGCGTCATAATAGGCGTTGCCCAGTTCGAGCCAGGTCGCATGGTCAGCCGGTTCAGCCTCAGTCCGTCGCAACGCGGCGGCGACACGTTGCCGCGCTTCGGCGGTCATCCCGTTGCGGGACGGATCATCCCGGGGTTCGAAGGTTGCGGGCTCATCGGGCGTATCGTCGTCATCCGTTTGGTTTTCCTGGGGAAGGGGACAGATCTGTTGCGCGGCGCTGTCAAGCACCGAACCGGGTATGATGATCTCCGGCGAGCCGCTTCCCGTGATCCTTTCCAGGCTTTTCCCTCCGGGTCCGATGATCTCCGTCAGCCCATTGACGGCGTTGTTGTCACCGCAGTCAATCTCGTAATACTCCAGGTGCAGGCGATACCCTTTTTTGTTGTATTTGGCGGCTGCCAGTCTGCGCCGGGATTCTCCCAGGGGGGTGAATTTGAGCCATACGGCATGTCTGCCGGAGGTGGTCAACCGCACTGAAGCCGTATCAAGGGCCACCTCGTAATGTTCGCTTCGCGCAAGCCGCACCCACTGGGCTGTCGCCGGGGTGGGGTGAGTCATTACGGTAAGCAGCAGGGCGACGGCCGGCATGGCACGCATTGAGAAGCGGTTTATGGAGATTGGCTTCATTGTCCGCACACATTCCCTCGTTGAGCCTGTCGTCTCTACTGGCGCGGCTATTGTACCGATGACCCTGCAATTTTCAATACATTTTACCATCCGGCGGGTATTTGCGATGTTCCGGCGTTCCAGCTTGACGCACACACGGTTTTAAGGTAGTTTTCCCGCAGACTCAGCTTGTGGCAGGGGTTACACAGACATGCGCGTGATAGCGGGAAAAGCTCGGGGCACACGTCTTGCCGCGCCCCGGGGAATGAGTACCCGTCCCACCGCGGACCGTGTCCGGGAGGCGCTTTTCAGTATTGTCCAAAGCCGCTTCGGGTTGGAAGGCGCCCGTGTGCTGGATATTTGCGCCGGAACCGGCAGCCTGGGAATCGAGGCCCTCAGCCGTGAGGCGGCATCCTGCTGCTTCATAGAACAGGACAGAAATGCCTCGGCACTGCTGAAACGGAACCTGATTGCCGCCCGGTGCGGCGACCGGGCCGACATCCTGGAACTGGATGCACCCAAGGCGTTGTGTCTGCTGTCGGTCCGGCGGGCGCGGTTTGATCTTGTCTTTTTCGACCCCCCCTATGCGTCGGGGTTGTACGCCACGGTTCCGGAAATGCTTTGCAGCCTGTCCCTGCTGGCCGGGGAAGGGTTGTTCATCGCGGAATGCTCCACACGGAATGTTCTGCCGGACCATCTGGGAAATCTCGTCAAGGACGATCGTCGGGTCTATGGTGACACCGCGTTGGAATTATATGTTCTGGAGGATGAATGAAAAAGATCGCTGTGTATCCCGGCTCGTTCGATCCCATTACCTACGGGCACCTGGACATCATCAAACGAGGTCTTGCGATCTTTGACGAGGTGGTGGTGGCCGTTGCCGCCAATTCCCAGAAAAATGCCCTGTTCACCTTCGACGAACGGGTGGCCCTGATCCGTGATGTGCTTAAAGACGAAAAAAGGGTCCAGGTTGACACGTTTACCGGGCTTTTGATAGATTATGTCTCTTCCAGGGAAGCGCATGTCATTATCAGGGGGCTTCGCGCCATCTCCGACTTCGAGTACGAGTTCCAGATCGCCCAGATGAACAGTTGCATCGGGCGGGGCGTGGAGACGCTGTTCATGATGACGTCCCTCCAGTACGGCTACCTGTCGTCCTCCATCGTCAAGGAGGTTTGTTCCTTGAACGGAAACATCGACGGATTTGTTCCGTTGGAGGTCAAGTCGGCCCTCAGATCGAAATACGGTCTTGACTGACGGCGCGCTGGCGGATTGACGGCACAGCAATCACCGCACCACACAAAGGGGGCTCAGATATGATCACACGAGACATGATTATTGCTGACATTATCAAAGATCACCCCGCGACCCTGTCGGTTTTCAAACATTACAACCTCGACTGCTATGAATGCCAGATTGCGGACCTGGAAACCGTCGAACATGGTGCCGGAGTCCATAAGGTCGGCATTGAAGAACTCATCGATGCCTTGAACCGGTCCATTTCATGATTCCGTCCGGCTTTGACAGCAGCCCTCTCTTTTCTTTCCAACCGGATAGTGAACCATGAGCGATCTGGAGCAATACGCCAAATTCTTCCATGTCGGCATGAAGGTCGGTGTCGGCATCCCCATGCAGAACAACGAACTGTTTCGCGACTGGGCCATCATCATCGCCCTGGAAAAAGACCTGGTCGAACTCCAGTTGTCGCGCGACGTGCTGCCCGCCGATATCAACATGCAGACCGGAAAGGTGCTGGAGCTTCGTTGCGGACAGGGGGGCAAGGGCTACCGCTGCAGTGGAATCTTTGTTTCCGACGGCGCGGACAGCATCATCCACCTGCGCCTTACCGGTGATGTCAATACCAATGAACTCCGGGAATATTACCGTATCGAAACATTTCTTCCCTTCATGATCCAGGCTGCAAGGGAACATAATCTGGATAAATTGCTCCAGGAGTGGCGTGCCAGGCGGGAGCGGCGTCTTGCCGAGGAAATGGAGCGCCGGGAGGAGATGCGCCTCAAACGCCGGGAGCGGATCTATAGAATTGCGGAAGGCGAATCACCCGGGGAAACGCGCGAACGGGATGAAACAGCGGCGACCCTGTCTCCCGAGGAGGAGTTCGACCATATAGACCCTCTGTGGGATACGGTGATGGCGTGCGCCGTGAACCTCAGTGCCGGTGGACTCAAATTCGTCACCTCGGACCAGTACGAGGAGGGTCAGCTCGTCATCCTGGAGATATACATCCCCACCTCTCCACCGCGCATCATGGACAGCGTCGCGCGGGTAGCCTTCAAGAACCGCAATTATTTTGCCGGAAACGGCAAGGAGTATTGGAACGTTGCCGTGCAGTTCCTGTTCATTGACGAGCGGGACCGGGACGCCATCGTCCACCTCATCTCAAGCCTTGAATTGATGCGCATCCGCATGTTGCGCCAGAAATCGCTTCCCATAGACGGCTTGGGTACGCGTGACCGGTCGACCCGGCGCAAGGTGCTGCTTGCGGCTTTCTGGTTCATTGTCCTTCTTTCCCTGATTGTCACCAGTTTCGCGCGGTATATCGACAGCAATGTCAAAAACGAAATCCAGGAAACCTTTGAAAACGGTATCAGGAAGTATCTGGAAAAATACCGATAACCCCCAAGCCTTCATTTCATTCCATGCGAAACTAAAGAGTCATCTCCCGCCGCCGGACAATTCCCCCTCCGCCAGCAGGAGATCATGTGCGCGCCGGATAAACTCCTCCGAAGGCCGGTCGCGGTAGATGCCGCTCTCCGGGTCATCGGGCGAGACACCCCGCAGGAAGACGTAGATCGCCCCGCCGAAATGGGTTTCGTAGGCGTAGCCCGGCAGGCGCAGGCGCAGCAGCCGGTCCAGGGCCAGGGTGTAGAGGTGGTACTGGAGGATGTAGGCGTGGCCGGACATGGGCTCACGCAGCCGGTCCGGGTGATAGTCTCCGCGCAGATGGCCCAGGTGGTTCGACTTCCAGTCGATGATGTAGTAACGCCCCTCGTGCTCGAAGACCATGTCCATGAACCCCTGCACCATGCCGCGCGTCTCCTGGAGTTGCAGCGAATCCAGCCCTTCGGCGAATCCGCCATGGCGGTCCGTGTCCGACAACCCGCCGAAGACCTCCCGCAACCGCGTCCCGCTCAACCTGCCCAGGGGAAGAAAGAACTCCAGCTCGACCAGCCATGAGCCCGGTTTGAGCCGGGAGAGGGAAAAGTCGGGATGGGCGGGGAGGAACGGCGCGGCGATCACCCCCCTGACCATGCCCTGCACGGCCGGCAGCCAGCGCCGGTCATAACCGTTGCGTTGCAGGCAGGTCCGGGAGAGCCGCTCAAGCGATTCATCCGTGGCGGCACTGAAATCGAGCTGTTCGAACAGTTCGTGCAGACAGGTGCCGGCGGCCGCGCCACGCGGAAAATCGAAGATTGTCAGGGCTG
>JAATGX010000242.1 GCA_015688915.1 Desulfuromonadales bacterium | reverse complement strand
GCGCTGTCTGGGCATGTACCTGTCCGGTTCCATCGGCAAAGGGACAGCGGACGCCTATTCCGACGTGGACGTCGCGATCATCGTCCCGGACGAAGCGTACGATACGATGAAAGTCGAGCTTCGCGAACTGTGCGGGGAGGTGTGCGGCAGGATCGTGGTCTGGCTGCCGGAAGGCGAGTCGAGTGACGCCTGCAACTACGCCTTTCTCTTCGACGATGAGGGATGGATCATCACCCACCCCAAATACTGGGATATCCGCGGGGTGGACAGGAACGGCAAGTTGGTGCCTCCCTACACCGGCCAATCCAGCCAGGCGGATATCGACAGCGGACGGATTCCCTACAACCTGGATCACGCCGGGTTCATCCACCCCAATTACCCGGTGGTGGCGAGCGAGGTACGGGCCCAACACGCCGGATATGTGGACATCACCAACGCGGGAGGGGCCAAGAAGATCATGGCCTTTGCACCGATCCTCTATGACACCGGCGATTACCGCAAACACGGCGTTTTCGGCGGAGTGACCATCGGCTTCCAGGTGGACCAGTTCCACGATGCCGCCCGCAAGGGAAGCCGCCTGATCAACCGCGAACTGCGGGAGCACCGCACGGTGAGCGCCCTGATCATATTGCTGACCGCCCTGGTTTCGGCCTTTTCCGCCTGGCTGCTCTCCCGGGGGATCAGCCGGCCGCTCCGGCAATTGACGGACGGCGCCCGCAGACTGGCCCACGGCGACACCCACGAGCGGGTCGCGGTGACCTCCTCGAACGAGATCGGCGAATTGGCCAGCACCTTCAACTTCATGGCCGATGAACTGGAGCTGCGCAAGCAGAACCTGCTCTCGACCCTGGACGAACTGCGCCGTTCGCGCCTGGAGATCCTGGACGAACGCAACTTCAAGGCCAACATCCTGGAGAGCATCTCGAGCGCCATCGTCACCTTCTCGCCCGAGGGGCTGCTGACCTCCATCAACGGGACCGGGCATACGTTTCTCGGCAGCGATATTGCAGAGAACATGCACTTCAGGGACGTTTTCGCGGGATGGGGAAACATGGCCGACCGCATAGACCGCGCCCTGAGCACCCGCTCCGGCTACGGCCGTGAACCGTTCGTGATCGACCGGGGCACGGGCACGACCTATTTCGATGTGGGGCTGTTCCCGGTCGGCAACGACGCCGGAAAAGGCCTGACCGTCACCATGCGCAACGAAACGGAGCGGGAAAAGCTGCGGGAGGAGATGATACGGCTCGACCGGCTGGCGTCTCTGGGCAAGCTCTCGGCCGGCATCGCCCACGAGGTGAGGAACCCTTTGACCGGCATCTCGCTCCTGCTGGACGACCTGCATGACCGGGCCCTGACCGCCTCCGACGACCAAATCATGATCAAGAAGGCCCTGGCCGAGATCGAACGCGTGGAACGGCTGATCAGCGCCCTGCTCAGCTATTCCTCACCGGTGCGGGCCGATTTCAGGGAGGGCGACCTGAATGCCGTGGTTCACGACACCGTGCTGCTGCTGCGGCGACAATGCGAGCGGCGGCAGGTGTTGCTGACCCTGGAGACAAACCCGGTCCCGCTCCTCAGGCTCGACCCGGAAAAGATCAGGCAAGCGCTGATCAATATCATCCGTAACGCCCTGGAGGCCATGCCCGGCGGAGGCACGGTCACCATCACCACCCTGGAGCGGGACGGCTGCGCACTGGTCGCCATTTCCGACAGCGGACCGGGCATCGACCCCGACGACCTGCCGTTGATCTTTGAACCGTTTTTCACCCGCAAGGGGGCCGGGACCGGGCTGGGGCTCTCCATCACCCAGCGCATCGTCGACGAGCACCACGGCCGGATCAGCGTGGAAAGCACGCCGGAACAGGGCACCCGGTTCACCATGGAGTTGCCGCTCGACGAGATATAATCTGCCTTTCTTCCCTGTTCAAGCCGCGCCTTCCTGCATCGAGCAATCCGACAATCATTCAGCCGGCGAACTGCGTTGGGTTGTCGGGCTCGCTTCGATGGTTATCAACACGCTGCACGGTGCCCTTGCCACCAGCCCCCTTGCCACGGAATTTTCCACCAGGCGGAGAAGCCAGGACAAATGACGGTGGCCAATGACGATCAGGTCGGCACTGAGCTGTTCTGCCAGCAGTGCAATCTGCTCTATTGCCGCACCGTCCAGCACATGGGTCCGGGACACGATTCCCCGCTTTTCGAGGTACTGTCTTGCGTCTTCAAGAAGATTACCAGCCTCTGCCTCCAGTGACGCGAAAATCTCGGAGACCGGATCAGTCGCTGTCAGTTCCCAATGCTGCGCGAGATCACGCACCGAGACCACATGGAGGCCTGCTCCGAAGCGGCTGGCAATTTCGACCGCCTGGGCAAGGACAACATGTCTTTGATCGGATGCATCGATGGCAACCAGAATGGTTTTGAACATGAGAGGGTTCCCTTTTGTCTTGGTTCGAATCTACCCGGTCTCTTGCCCGTTTTGACGAGGGCGGCGTTTCGGCTGCATGTACCAGGCCGGCAGCAGGGCGGCAAAAAATATTGCTGCTACAAACAGGAAGCTTTCGCGGAATCCCATGATGCTGGCCTGGGCCTCGATCATCCGAGACAGGAAGCGATGGGCTTCGTCGACCCTGATGTGGCCGGTCAGCCCGGCCCGGTTGAGTGCCGTGGCGATACGGCTCAGTGTGCTGGCGGCGGTGTGGGTGCCGGTTTGCATGGCATTGAGTTCGCCGGCATGGAAAGTGGTTTGCCGTTCCAGATAGACCGACAGCAGATCCACCCCGATGGCACCGCCAAGCTGACGTATGAAGTTGATGGCACCGGCACCGTGACTGAGCAGATGGTGGTCGAGAACCCTGAGTGCGCCACCATTGAGGGAAGGCAGGATGAAGCCGAGGCCGATCCGGCCGACCACTACCCAGCCGGCGAAGGTCCAGAATTCGGTCGATGTGTCGGCGTGGCCCATCAGGAAATTGGATATCCCGAACACGGCTAGCCCGGCGAGTATCAGGATGTGAGGGGGAACGCGGTCGCTCAGCCGCCCGGCCAGAGGGAATACGAATCCCAGAACGATACCGGCCGGCATCAGCAGCAGGCCGGATTCGGTTGGCGTATACCCCTGGATGGTCTGGACGAAAAGAGGCACCAGATAGGTTGATCCATAGAGCCCGATGCCGAGAATGAAGGCGACGGCGGAGGCGGCCGCGAAACGTGGATTACGATAGACGTCAAGGGCCAGGATGGGTGTTGGCGTCCGCTGCTCTTGGAACAGGAATCCGAGCAGGCTTGCCGCAGCCAGACTGAATGCGCCACAGACGAAAGCCGAATCCCAGCCCATGCGCTGCCCGTTCGACAAACCGGCGAGAAAAGCGGCGATTCCCAGCGACAGCAGGATGAAGCCGATCCAGTCGAAAGGGCTTCGCTTCACCTCCTGCCGGGTTGGCAGGAACAGTGTGGCCAGAAGAATT
>JAATGX010000057.1 GCA_015688915.1 Desulfuromonadales bacterium | reverse complement strand
TCGAGTTAGTCAACTAATCAACAACGTCCCTTATGGGACTCCTGGGTTGAAAAAAACAGTGGATCTTACGAAGAGAGATCTGATAGGTCAGAATGATCCACAACCAAGCGCAACAGCGGCTAACCCGCTGTGCTCTCACACGTTGCCCGGCTACGGCGAGTAGCTGGTCAGCTCACGTTCCTCTGTTTCCATCCCCCCACATTTGCACCAGCCGCCTTTTCACTTGACGGGAATTAAATCTATATATATGTTTTTAAAAATAATTCACTCAGGGGCCGAATCATGGAATTCACCATAGACAGGCAATTCAATGCAGAGGCAGAGGTGTTGAAGGTATTGGGACATCCGATCCGTTTGAAGATCGTGGCGGGGCTCTGCACCAGGGAGTGCAATGTGAAGCACATCTGGGAATGCCTCGGACTGCCGCAGGCCACGGTATCCCAGCATCTGGCGCTACTCAAGAACAAGGGGATCATCGAAGGGAAACGCGAAGGGGTGGAGGTGCATTACAGCGTCATTCATCCTCTGGCGAAAAAGATCATCCTGTCACTGGACTAGTCTGCATCCTCCCTCTTTCGGGCCACCACGTAGATGACCTCATAGGTGGCGGGGATCATCCCGCCATCAAGGAAACGCTCCTGATAGATAGCGGCCATATCGGCCAGCAGTCCGCGCCATCCCAACCCGCCACCCGCATCGTTGCGACTGGTCGTGGCAGCACCGATCGACTTGATCGACCGCAGCAGCCCGGCAACATCGGCATGGTAGTCCATCTCCGTCTCAGTGGCGATCAGCACCTGGTCATAGCCAATCCCGGACAATGCCCGCTGCACCTCGTCCTTGTCCCTGAAACGATGCATCCTGTCTTGACGCCCATCGCCGGCGCCGAAACGGTTCGTCACCGCCTCGCGATAACACTCCCGCAGTTCCCAAAGCGTCGTGCCCCCGAAAAAGGCCGCACACAGCAGTCCCCCCTCTTGCAGAACCCGATGGCACTCCTGAAAACAGAGATCAAGCCGGTCAACCCATTGGAGCGTGGATGCCGAAGCGACCAGATCGAACGCCTCGTCCCGGAACGGGATCCGTTCGGCGTCGCCATTGACGAGCAGGGCGTTCTCTGCCATGCGCACCGCGGATTGCCGGGCCATGTTGAAGGCCAGGTCAAGCCCGACAAGGCCAGCCTGCCGATAGTTCCCGTGCAGGACAGCGAGCAGGGCGCCGGTGCCGCAGCCGAGGTCCAGCGCCCGCTGCGGGGCCTGACGCAGATGAGCCGCCATCAGCCGTTCGAGGCGTGCGACCACCCGTTTCTGCACCGAGGCATGGTGGTCATATTCCGCGGCATGACGATGGAACGCCCGGCCGATTCTTTGTCTGTCAGATGGCGCGGCCACATACCCTCCGGCTGAACTCAAGAAGACAGTCATCAAACTCCCGGCCGCGGGTGAGAAACGGCGCATGGCCGCACCCCGGCATCACCACCCGTTGGCTGGATGGTATCTGCCGTTCAAGGAAGGCCGAGGCCCCGGGCAGGCAGATAACGTCCCGGTCGCCACTGACGATCAGCGCCGGACGGTCAATGGCCGGCACCAGGTGGCGCATGTCGGCCTGTCCCAGGCTGTGCAGGCTCTGCAACGCGACACCGGTTTCGGGAACGGGGACCGCTGCAAGCAGGTCATGGATCGAGGCGGCCACAGCCGGGTCGTCGCATTCACCCGGCGCAAACATGCGGGTCCTGAACCCCTCCAAAGCCCGCGCGGCATTGCGACGCAGCTTGAGAGCCATCCCGTCGGCCTCGACAGATGCCAGCCCCCAGGGAAAATCCTCCGTCGCAATGAAACGCGGAGTGGCTGAGATCAGCACCAGACCAGTCAGGCGTTCCCGAAGCAGCTCAAAGGCCTGCAGGGCCACCTGGGCACCCAGCGACCATCCCGCCAGCACCACGTCCCTCAGGTCCAGGTGCCGGAACAGGACCGTAAGATCCGCGGCGAAATTTGCAAAACCATATCCACCGGAGGACTGTGCGGATCTGCCATGGCCGGCCAAGTCCGGGGCGATCACCCGGAACCAGGGGGAGAGCGTTTCCATCCGGAGGCGCCATATTGCGGAGGACATGCACCACCCATGCAGCACGACAATGACGGGACCCGTTCCCCGGTCTTCGTACCAGAGCCGTTCGTTGTTCGCGTTCTCATACCACGCCATCAGATGACCTCCAGGCGCCGGGCGACCGCGGCAATGCGGTCGACGGCCCAGGCCAATTCCTCCGCCGTATGGGTCGCCATGACCGTGCAGCGGAGCCGGCAGGCGCCGGCAGGCACGGTCGGCGGGCGGATGCCCTGGACAAAGACGCCTTCATCCAGCAACTGCTCCGAGAAACGCATGGTCTGCTCCACGGCGCCGGACATGATCGGCACGATCTGGGTGGTGCCCTCACCCGTTGAAAAACCGGCATCACGGAGCAATCCCCTGAACAGGGCGGTGTTGGCCAGGAGTTGTTCCCTGAGCGCCCGTCCTTCCGGGGACTGGACCAGTTCCAGCGCCGCCAGGGAGGCGGCCAGCACGGCCGGAGGCAGCGATGTGGAGAAGATCAGGCTGCGCGCCCGGTTGACCAGCAGCTCGCGCAGTTCCGCCGACACGGCCGCATAGGCGCCGAAGCTCCCCAACGCCTTGCCGAACGTCCCCATCTGTATATCCACCGCCTCCATGACACCGAGCAGCTCCGCACTGCCCCGGCCATGAACACCGAGTACGGCCGTACCGTGGGCATCATCCACCATGAGCAGGGCATCATGCGCTGTTTTGAGCTCCACCAGTTCCCGCAGCGGCGCCAGATCGCCGTCCATGCTGAACACGCCGTCGGTAACGATCAGGCAGCGGCCGGTTCCGCGATGCTTTTCCAACAACCGCGCCAACGCGGCATGATCGCAATGGGGATAGCGCACCAGCCGGGCACCGGACAACAGGGCGCCGTCAATGATGCTGGCATGGTTGAGACGATCGGAAAAAATGACGTCGCCGCGGCCGGCCACGGCGGGAATGATGCCGGTGTTGGCGGCATAGCCGCTATTGAATACCAACGCCGCCTCGGTCTGTTTGAAGCGGGCCAGGGCCGCCTCCAGCCGGTGGTGCAGTTCCATGGTACCCGACACGAGCCGCGAAGCGCCGCTGGAGGTTCCATAACGCTTCGCGGCTGCCATGGCCGCCTCGCTGAGGGCGGGATGGTCGGCAAGCCCCAGATAGTTGTTGGAGCAGAGCATCAGCGCCCCATGCCCATCCAGCATGACCCGCGTTGACTGGGCTCCCTTGATCAGCCGCGTTGCGCGGTATAACCCCTTGCTCCGGATCTGCGCCAATTCTTCCGCTATTGACATGGCCATAATCACCTCGCTAGTCAACCATTCACGTGATCAAGGTTGACAATATCAACAAAAAAACTCCCCGTTTCCATGATCACGACCGGAGGAAACGGGGAAACCGGATTAAAGACAGCCGGCGCCGGTCCGGGAGAGCTCTTCGACGACCTTTTTCACGTCCTGGGCACGTTCCCGATCACAGATCAACAGGGCATCGGATGTTGATACGACGATCAGGCCATGCACCCCCACGGTGGCGATTGTCCGGCCATCGGCGTAGATCAGGCAGTCGGACGAGTCAATGGCAACGTGGCCGGCGGCATTGATGCATACCGTGCCATCCGTATCCGGCGCGACCACCTCGGGCAGGGCGCTCCAGCTTCCCACATCGCTCCACCCCATCTCCACCGGAACGACCTGGACACGGGTCGATTTCTCCATGATGCCGTAATCGATGGAAACACTCTCCACATCACGGTAGGCGGCCTCGATCTGGTTGTCCAGGTCCGACAGTTCCCAGACATCGCCGTTAAAGGAAACAGCGGCCAGAGACCGGGTCAGGTCAGGCATATGCAGGGCAATTTCGGCCAGGATCGTGTCGGCCCGCCACATGAACATACCGCTGTTCCAGAAATAATTTCCGCAGTCAAGGTAACGGACAGCCTCTTCCAGGGGCGGCTTCTCGACAAAGCGCCTGACCGGGAACGGCCCATTGCCCCGCAGGTCCATATCGGCCTCGATATAGCCGTAGCCGGTCTCGGGACGGGAGGGCATGATGCCGAGGGTCACCAGGTAGCCGTTACGGGCGGCGTGTGAGGCTTCCACGAGTGTCTCGCGCAACGCCTCCTCATCCTTGATGAAATGGTCGGCCGGCAGAACGGCCATCACCCCGGCCGGGTCGTGGGCGGCGATGATGGTGGCGGCCAGGCCGACGGCCGGTGCGGTATTGCGGGCCATCGGCTCGGCAATGACATCAATGGCGACACCGCGATAGGCGGCGATCTGGCGTTCCGTTTCCTCGGCCTGAAGGGTGTTGGTGACGATCAGGATGCGCTTGGGCTTGAGGGGCAGCACCCGTTCGACGGTCCGCTGGAGCATGGTCCGGTCACCGGTGATGGAGATGAGCTGCTTGGGCCGCGCAGCACGGGACAAAGGCCAGAAGCGGGTTCCCGAACCACCCGCGAGAATGACGATATACACTGAAAAACTCCTTTATCCTTTATCTTCTTCCCTGCGAACCTCTGCGGTGCAACGGGCGTTACCAGGTTTATTTGTACTGGATGCGGTCGATGAAATCGGCTATCTCGCGCCCCAATTGGCCGACCCCCTCGGTGGTGTCGAATACATCCCACAGGGTTTGCCGGAAATAGGCCACCTCCTGCCCCGTGCCCCCGTCGAACAGAATCGCTTCGACCGAAATCCTGAAACGCCCCATGCGGGTGAACTTTCCCCTCAGGACCAGGGTGGTCGCCGATGGAGCGCCATTCCGGGAGACATCCTGGTAGATATGCCGTGACCTGACATAGCGCTGGATCTGCTCGCCGAGTTGAGCGGGTATCAGGGCATAACGCCGTTCCTGCTCGCTCATGCGGGCATCGGGAACATCGGTGTACAGTTCGCGCTTCAGCTCGAAATTGTGAATGACCAGGGACCGGTAGGATGAAAGCGGCTTCTGGTTGGTAACGACCTCTTCATCCATGACCGTGGTGGCGGTGGCCGCACATCCGGACAGGAGCCCCGCAAGGACCGCAACGCCCAAGCGTTTCATCAGACAGCAGCGCCGCGGTACGGTTTCAGGCCGCATCGAGAGGTTCGCAGCGGTTATAATCGTCGTCGAACCGGACGATGTCGTCCTCTCCCAGGTATTCGCCGCTCTGCACCTCGATGATCACCAGCGGGATCTTGCCCGGGTTTTGCAGGCGATGGGTCTGGCCAATGGGGATAAAGGTAGACTCGTTGACGTTGACGAAGTATTCGTCATCACCACAGGTCACCTTGGCGATACCCGACACCACGATCCAGTGTTCGCTGCGATGGTGGTGCTTTTGCAACGACAACCGCTCGCCAGGCTTGACCTCGATCCGTTTTATCTTGTAACTGGTGTTCTCATCCAGCACCACGTACGATCCCCACGGCCGCTCTCCCCGCTCCATGCCCATTCTCCCAAAGAAATTATTTTCTCAATCCCAGATATGATCTCAGCGCATCGCGCCACGGCTGGAGACGGTAACCGGTGTCCCGCTCCAGCTTGCCGCAGTCCAGCGTCGAATGGAGCGGCCGCCGCGCCGGCCGGTTTAACTGGTCGGTGGTCATGCCGCGCACGGTAATGTCCAGCCCGGCCTCTTCGAAAATGGCGCGGGCAAACCCGTTCCACGAACAGAAACCGGCGTTGGCGGCATGATAGATGCCCGTACAGCCGTTATCTATCAATGCAACGATGGCTCGCGCCAGGTCCATGGTCCAGGTGGGTGACCCGACCTGATCATCGACCACGTCCAGTTCTTTCCGTTCGCCTGCCAGGCGCAGCATGGTCTCCACGAAGTTCTTGCCGCGCAGACCGTACAGCCACTGGGTGCGCACGATAAGGTGCTCCGGGTTGAAGGCAGCATTCATCTCGCCGGCCAGTTTGGATTCGCCGTAGATGCTCAGCGGATGGGGTGCATCATCCTCAAGATAGGGGCTCCCCTTGCCACCGTCAAAGACATAATCGGTACTGAGCTGCACCAGCCGCGCCCCGATCGTGCGGGTCGCCATGGCCAGATGCCCCACCCCTTCGCCATTGACCTGCATGGCGGCTTCCACATTGGCCTCACAGCCGTCCACATCGGTGTAGGCGGCGCAATTGACCACCACCGACGGATGAATGGCCCGCACCACCCGCTCGGTGGACTGAAGGTTGGTGATGTCCATATCACCCAGATCCACTCCCCGGGCCCGACCACCCAACAGGGCCATCAGATCGCCGCCGAGCATGCCGTTTGCACCCACAACCAGGATCATGGGCGACCCCCATACTGTTGAGCGTAATACTCCCGATAGGAACCGGAGGTCACCTCACCCACCCACTCCTGGTTGGCCAGGTACCAGTCGATGGTTTCGGCAATGCCCCGCTCAAAGGTGTAGGCCGGCTCCCAGCCCAGGTCGCGCTTCAGCCGCGAGGCATCAATGGCGTAGCGCCGGTCGTGGCCGGGACGATCCGTGACAAAGGTGATCAGCTTGCGGTTTTCCCCGGCGGCCCGTCCCAGCCGACTGTCCAGCAGGTCGCAGACCAGGTTGACGATGTCGATGTTGCGCCACTCGTTGTTGCCGCCGATGTTGTAGACCGAACCGGATGCAGCCGCTTTCAGCACCGTCTCCACCGCCGCGGCATGGTCACGCACGTGCAACCAGTCGCGCACGTTCCTGCCGTCGCCGTAGACCGGCAACGACTTTTGGTTGATGATGTTGTGAATCAAAAGTGGAATCAATTTTTCCGGAAAATGGTACGGCCCATAGTTGTTGGAGCAGCGGGTGTTGAGGGTCGGCATGCCGTAGGTCTCGTGGTAGGCGCGCACCAGCAGATCGGCCCCGGCCTTGCTGGCCGAATAGGGGGAATTGGGGGCCAGGGGCGTTTCCTCGGTGAAATAACCGCTCTCACCAAGGCTGCCGTAGACCTCGTCGGTGGAGATCTGGAGGAAACGGAAATCGGCAACCGCCCCGGCTTGCCAGTGTTTGCGGCTCTCCTCCAGCAGGGTCTGGGTTCCCAGCACGTTGGTGCGCACGAATATCTCCGGCCCGGTTATGGAGCGGTCCACATGGGATTCGGCGGCAAAATGGACCACGGCATCGATCTTTTCTCCGGCCAGGATGGTCGCAACCAGGGCGGCATCGCCGATATCGCCGAGTACGAAACGATAATGGGGATGATGTTCGACCCCCTTCAGATTCGCCAGGTTGCCGGCATAGGTCAGGCAATCCAGGTTGGTGACGCGGCAATCGGGATTATTGGCGATAAAGGCATGGATGAAGTTGGAACCGATGAAGCCGGCGCCGCCTGTCACGAGAATGGAGCTGGGAGAAAATGTCACGACCGAATGTCCTTTCCGTTGCTGGTAAACGTTTTCTTTTAGCACATTTCCTGCTAATCTGTGAACAATTTTAGCGGCAAGGATCGCGATGAAAGGGGGAATGGTAATGGAGAACCAGGCAAAATGCGGATGCGGAGCAGACCACCACGGTCATCTGTGCATGTTGCGCAGTAACGGGTTGTACGACGAGATATCCAAGGCCACCAGTGATCCGAAGTTCTACTGCTTCACCTGCGGTGGCGAGGCCAATTGCGCCGAAAACCTGTGCGCACCCGCCCCTATCGAAGCCTAAGAGGTCCTGGCGACCTCGATCCAGTCCTTTTTGCAGCACGACGAAGGAAGCGCGCCTGTCGCGGTGAGCAGCATCATCGCCGCGTTGAATACCTCATCAACCGTGATCTCCTTCATGCAGCGTGCATTGTCAGGACATGGCGGGGTGGTGCCGAACGTGGTGCACGGGGAACAGGACAGTTCCCGGTTAATGACGATGTGACGTTCGCCGTGCGGAGCCCATTTCCTGGCCCTACCCGGCCCGAACAGCGATACGGTCGGCCTCCCCAGTCCGACCGCAATGTGCAGCACCCCGGAATCAGCGCTGATCAGGAGGGCGCTTTTTTCAATGACGGCCGCGGTTTCGGACAACGACGTCCGTCCCGCCAGGTTCAGCCCTACTCCACCGGAAACGATGACCTCCCCCTGTTCCCTGTCTTCCTTCCCCCCTACCACCACACTTGAGATGCCGAAGGTCGCCAGCAGTTCAGCCACCCGCTTGAACCGGTCCGCGCCCCACCTGCGTGCCGGGATGCTGGCGCCGGGGAAGATAGCCGCAAATTGCCTCGTGTCCAAAGGCGTCAACAGCGCGTCGCCCTTGTGCCCCGCTTCGGCTGGCACTTCCAGGAATTTTTGATCAGCCCGGCTCGACTCGATTCCCATGGGTACGAGCAGGTTCAGGAAGCTATCACTCTCGTAATCGTCGTGGGAATAGGCAACCGGATGGGTAAACAGGCGGGAGCGCTCGTTGGTGGCGTAGCCGACCAGCATCGGCGCCCGGGTCAAACGCGCCACCACGGCGGACAGACGGTGCCACTGCTCGGTGTCGATGACCACGTCATAGTTGGTACGCAGGGCGGCGATCAATCCCGAGGGGCGGTCATCGAGCAGGACGTTGTTCACCTGGGGGCAAAGTTGGAATACGGCGGCATTGCGGCATTCGGCCAGCACCGTGATCCTGGCGGAAAGGTGTCGCTTCCTGATCGCCTGGATAGCTGGAACCAGCAGCACAGCATCGCCGATGCCGCCGGGGCGGATGAGGAGGATGGAACTGATGTGCTCGGATCGTTTCGCCTTGAGGGCAAAGAGACGTGCCAGCGGCACTGCCATGCGCCCAAAGAGGGAATCGATGGTTTTAAGCCATGCAATTCGCCCGGCCATCACACACGACCATTCAAGGTCGGCTCGCCGCCGCCGGCAAACAGACGCTCGATCACCTCCACCCCTTGCATGAAGGAGTGATCCATATTGCCCACCTCGTACTTCCAGGCGCCGAAGCGGCCACGGGAGTAAACATCCTTTGATTCGAGATACGGCTGGATGACGGAAAGCGCTTTGTCGCGCCCCAAGGTCGGCACCGGGTAGGAATGCGGGATGTCGATGAGGTACTGGCTGACGATTCTTTGTATCTGCGGCTCATGGATCATGCCGCTGTTGACTAAACCTTGAACTGTTTCATCAATAATATTCGCCTTATCCTCTAATTTATAAGGTGAATAAGTGGTTTCACACATCAGGGACGAGTAGCGGTCGGTATCGCCGCCCGGTACATTGAAACGGGAATAGTTATGGAAATTCGTCACCCGGTAGAACGGGGAATTGTCTTCAGGGAAATACATCCAGCATTTGGCATCATCCCTCCGCTCTTCACACCCCAGGCCCACGATCAGGCCGCTGTTATGCACCAGATCTTCCGCTAATGCCCTCACCGCCTCCGGCAGTGAGCCGCATGAGGCGACCAGCAGGTCCAGAGGGGCCGTATTGATCAGGACGTCATAGTTCTCTACCCTGCCATTGGCAAAGGACACCTGTTTCTGCTCCAAATCAACCACCGACATCTCGTGATCAAGAAAAATCCTGTCTCTCAACCGGCCTGCAATGCTTTCGTATATCGCCCCGGTGCCGCCTTTTTTGGGAAACTTGAAGGTATTATTCGGCCCCCAGCTCAGGTCGTCCCGCTGCTCGGCAATATTCCGCTCGATGCGGGCCAAGTCAACTACGCTCACCCGCTCGGCGATCCACTCTTTCGACATGGTTTCCAGCGGCACGCCCCATACCTTGCGGTTGTACGGCTCCATGAAGTACTTGACGATACCGCTGCCGAAGACCGAGCGCATCCATTCGTGGAAATCCGCCGCTTGAGCCCGGTTCCCGTGCAGGCTGCGCAGGCCGTTGACGCATTCCCGCAGGGCATGATCCGGGAGATGGCGGACATTGTTCTGGAACGGATACGGCACCCAGGTTTGCAGGATGCGGACCCAGCTTTCCCGCTGATGCTCGTAATACTCGTCACCCAGCGCTTCGGCCACGGCCTGATCGAAGTATGCGTAATGGGAGAAGAGGACGTGGCCGCCGATATCCCAGGTGAAGCCTTTATCATCGACGAATGAGGCGGAAAGGCCGCCCACATGGCTGTTCCGCTCGAAGAGCTGCCAGGTGGTGTGGCCCAGCTTATTGAGATGGTATGCGGCGCCCAGGCCGGTGGGGCCGGCGCCGAGGATCATAATGACTTTACTCATGGGAAAACACCATGTGAGATCATCAGTCTCATGGTCACCGTGTTAGTTGAGCAAACAATGCCTTGTACGATGAGCACATGTTCTCTAATCTGAAAAATTCTAAAGCTCGTTTAATTGAGTTATCAACGAATTTATTCTTATCCTGTTCATTCTCTAATAAATGTTCTACAGCGTCACTCAATAATTTTGACTTTCTGGGCCTTACAAGAACACCATATTCAGTATATTCTATTGATTCATTGGTCTTTCCATCCAAAATTTCTCCAGGACCGGTTTTGCAACGGGATGCTACGACAGGTGTACCAATCACCATCGATTCAACCAGCACAAGTCCGAAACCCTCGAACACAGAACTGGAAATCAAGGCCACTGCATTAGCAATATATTTATAGGGATTTGGTTGGTATCCAACAAAAAACACCCTGTCTTCTATTCCCAATTTTATTGCGATTCTTTTCAATTCGGTTGTCACTTTTCGATCTTTTGAAACATCGTCACCAACAATAACTAAGTTAATGGCATTGTACTTACTATTGATATGCTTGAAAGCTTCAATAAGATATTTATACCCTTTTTGAATTGACACACGCCCAACCGAGACCAGATAATTACCAAAACCAGTATTGATCGATTCTCTTGCTTTCAGCAGGATGTCATCTATATCGACCCCATTATATATTACACTAGTTTTTTCTGCAATTTCAGCACCACAAATAGTAACCAGATCGTCTCTGCCTTCATAGGACACACACACTACGCAATCTGCCAAGTTGTAATAATGTTTAGTTATATATTTCTTAATAGGAATCAGTGCCTTATATGTCGTTTCAAAATATACTGAAGCGTATGTATTAATATGATCAGATATTACGCAAACGGGTTTACCTGTTGGTTTATTCAATCTGCATGACAATACGTTTACAATATTGTTGATCCATAATCCACTATATACTATATCAGGTTGCATCTCATCTATAACTAATCGTATTTTATCGGATAATCTGAAAATTTTTACAAAATCGAATATGCCATCTATCATTGTGTCAAAACCGATGACCTTCACAGAATCAGGCAACATTTCGATGAGTTTTCCCTTAGTTACAAACAACATCAAAATGCATTCGTTTCCATCTTCAACCAGTTTGTTAATAAGATTCAGATAAATCCTTTCGGTCCCTCCTGATTCAAAATGATGCATTAAAAAAGCTATTCTCATTATCTTTCCTTACCCAATAAATTAGTCAGCTGACATTACTCCGACAGTGACGCCGAGTAACCGCGTGCAAATCTGGCCGAGTTTTTCCATATCATGGCTGACAACGATCATCGTTTTTCCCTTATTGAGAAGCGCCCTTATTTTCGACAAACACTGTCCCTGGAAATCCTCGTCGCCTACAGCCAGCACTTCATCAAACAGGAAAATCTCCGCAGGGCTGTGAACTGCGATCGAAAACGCAAGCCGGAGGTACATGCCGGACGAGTATTTTTTTACCGGGACATTGATGAAGTCCTTCAGGTCGGAGAACTCGATAATTTCATCGACCTTGTACTTCAGTTCGCGTATGGATAGCCCCAAGATGGTACCGTTCATGTAAATATTCTCCATGCCGGTCAGATCCAAATGCATACCGGCGCCGAGTTCGATCAACGGCGCCACCCTCCCGGAGACGGTGATGTTTCCCCTGGTGGGGTAGGTAACCCGTGAGATCAGCTTGAGTATGGTGCTTTTTCCCGATCCATTCGGGCCATGAAGGCCGATGCATTCCCCATTGCCGACCGCAAACGAGATGTCCCGCAACGCCCAGAACTCCCCCTCTGATAAATCATCACGGCGCCGTTTGCCGGTTATGAAAGCAACCAACTCTTCACGCAGGGAATTGTTCAGCACCTGTTGTTTCGAGTATTTTTTCCATACATCCCTGAATTCGATTATGGTTTCAGATGACATCGGCAAATGCCCTCTCAATACGGGTAAACACCCGGTAGACCAGTACATACAGGAGCAAAACCCCGGCGGTTTCGAGAGCCATCTGCCACGGCACCACCCCTCGTCCCTCGATGGTGACGCGCCGCATGCTTTCAACGATAAAGGTGAGCGGATTCAGGAACAAGAGCAGTTTCCAGCGGTTGTCCACTGTGTCGATAGAGTAGATTACCGGGGTGGCAAAAAAGAGGAATAGCATCAGAAAGGCCGAAGCCATTTTGACATCGCGGTAATAGACGTTGAGTGCTGCAAGGAGAAGAGAAACCGAAGTCGTATAGAGGACGAGCAGGCATATCAGGGGCACAATCCAAAGGAAATTCCAGGTAAGAGGAATCCGGTAAAATGCCATCAGCAACAGGTAGACGATAAACCCTACAACGTAATCAATAAGATTGATAGCCACGCCAGAGAGGGGAATAATTTCGCGTGGGAAATAGATTTTGGTTATAAGGTTGAAATTGCCCGACAGGCTTGTCACGGCAAAGTTGGCTGCGCCGGAGAAAAACGTCCAGGGGAGGACGCCGGCATAGAAAAAAAGAACGTAGGGATAATCCTTATGGGCCGTGTTCAAAACTATTCCGAAAATGAACGTAAACAGGCCCATCAGGCTCAACGGCTGCAATACGGCCCACAGAACGCCTATCAGCGTCTGTTTGTACCTGATAAGCAACTCGCGCCAGATAAAAACCAACAACAAGTCCTTATAGTCGTAAAGGCGCCGAATCATCAACATTATCGGTAACTATGCCCCTTTATACCGAATGCAGTCTGAATTATTCCTAAAGAAAACCCGACCCCAAATCTCCCCATCTCCCTCAAACGCCTGACCGGTAATAGATACAGCGGGGCATGACGGGCGCAGTTTAGAATTGCGAGTAGCCACACCACGAAGGAATACCTTCCTTTCAGGCGATAAAAGGAGTAGCCCACGGCCTTGGGCTTACGAAAATTCGGCACCAACAGCGGTGGATGGAAATAGTTCAGCTCCGCCGCGTTGACGGAACGTTTGCCTGCCATCAGGAACCGGACGACAAACTCAACATCCTCCTGGCCGACAAAGTGCGCCACGAATCCACCCAACTCCGCCAGGACATCGCGACGATAGGCGGTGCAGCGGCTGGTCATAAAGTACGGGTCATGGAAACCGTAACGCCCCTTGATCAGGGAAAAGCTGGCATGGCCGTGGGGCACTACTGCATCCACCACCGGGCGTTCCGCAAACATGCCATCGAGAACAGCGAGAAAATCCTTCTGCGTGATAACCGTATCGTCGTCCAAGAACAAAACGATCCCGCCACGGGAGCGGGATAAACCGAAGTTCCTCGAATACCCCATCTTGCCGAAATTCCCATCAAGGGGCAGATAGACTACTTGAAGCGGTCCCCTGAACAACTCAGCCAATCGCCTCCCGGCGTCCGTGCCTCCCCTGTCCTCCACCAGCACGACTTCGAAGCTCTCCCGGTCGTAGTGCTGTTGGGCAAGCGAGTGCAGAATACCGGAAAGCAGGTCAAGTCGCCCATAAAAATTGATGACGCAGGATATGCGTATGCCATTCCGTGCCGGCGGTACGGAGCAATCCCCTTTCAAATCAAACGGAAACAGACGGTAGAGCCATTTAAGCAGAGTTCGCCTCATGCCCCGTATACCCCCCACCCCACCATCACCACCCACGCCAGACTGACAAGGAATAGCGGTATATCCTTCACCAAAGACTCCGTCGGGTCCCCTCCCCCACCTGCCTGAATCCTGAGTATGTACCGCAACAGCCCGAAACAGCAGAGCGGAACGGAGTAGACCAGGAGACTGGAGTGGCGTGAGATCACGTACATGGTATAGGTCACCAGCACGGCCCCACCGGTCATGTACATGACCCCCTGGAGAAAACCGTTGGGGTACGCAACCAGGGCTTTTCGATGACTGGCCGCCGTTGCGCCGAGCCGGTTCTTCTCGCTGAGGCGCTTGCCGGTGCTGAGAAAAATCGACAACAAAAAGACACTCAGGAACAGCCATTCGGAAATGGGTATGTCGAAGGCCGCGCCGCCTGCCTCAAGCCTGAGCAGAAAGCCCGCGGAGATGCAGAAGATGTCGATCAGGGCGTATTCCTTGAGATAAACGGAGTACGCGATTGAAACGATCAGATAGATGGACAGGCACAGGACAAGGGCGCTTGAAACCGTCCAGGCAAGCATGATGGCGGAACAGGCGAGTACAATGGCCAGGAGCGCGGCCCCTGTAATGGAAATCCTGCCAGAAGGAAGAGGCCGGCCCTTTTTGTCGGGGTGATGACGATCACGTTCACGGTCGCGGATGTCGTTGAGGATATAGGTGGCGCTGGATGCCATGCAGAACGAGCAGAAGGGCAGGACTCCCCGCACGGCCATGCCGGGCTGGAAGAGCGCACCACCCAGAAAGGGGGGGAAAAAGATCATCAGGTTTTTCAGCCACTGGAGCGGCCGTAATAGCGTCAGGTAGGGCACGAAGGGCGCTGACCTCATGAGGCGGTGCGCTGGCAGGCATCCCCGCCGGTGTCGCGCACCTAGATTTCCATATCCTTGGTTTCTTCCAGCAGCATCAGCAGTTCGGCGACCTGAAATTCTCCGATATTCAGAATTTCAGCCTCCGGCGTATTGAGCAACGCCAGGCCCGGTTCATGCTCGAACCCCAGACCGACGCAATGACAGGCCATGTTGACGAAACGGACAATGGCCAGCATCTTGTTGACCGTATCCCATTCCTCTTCATGGTGGAATTTGATCGTGTCACAGTACATGGCGGGAAAATTCCAGTGCTGCATCAGGCGATAGCCCTGCTCCACATGCATGGTCCCGAAGATCTCCATCACCAGGTCATCATCGAACAGGGAACTGATCACGCCGGCGTTGACGAGCCGCTCGATGGACTTGAGCAGATAGAGCTTCCCCACATCGTGCAACAGACCCGCCAGATAGTTCTCGTCGGCAGCGCCGCGCATGCCGCAGGCGTGGGCCAGCCAGCGGGCACCCAGGGCAGAACCGTGGCTGTGGCACCAGAGCGCTTTCATATACTTGTCCAGGGCCGGGGTGTCGGATTTGTGGGCGGCGGCCTGGGAGGCGGCAAGGGCGATGTTGATCACCTGCTTGGCGCCCAGCCGGATCACCGCTTCCTTGATGGTCGCCACCTTGGTTCTGCCCATGTACATGGGGGAATTGGCCAATTTGAGCATCTGGCTGGCCAGGGAGATATCCTCGTTGGCGACGTGTGCCACTTCGTCAACGGTACAATCGGAATTTGAAAGCATCTGTTGCAGCTTGAGCGCGACGGGATGAAAGATCGGCAGTTCAACAGGCTGGGATGCGAGAAGTTCTCTGACGGTTTCCGGTATCTCGGTAAAAGCCATGTTATAACTTCCCCTATAATGACAATCGGTGGACAGTGAGGAGCGATCCATGTACCCACGCAGCACGAGCCAATGTGTCAAAAATACAGAAATATT
>JAATGX010000231.1 GCA_015688915.1 Desulfuromonadales bacterium | reverse complement strand
GGTTCCGCTGCCCGAACTGCTGGGGGAGATCCTCGGCGTCGGGCCCGCCTCGAAGGGGGTTATGGAGCAGTACGCCCGCACCATTGCCCGTTTCGGTTCGGAATTCGGCCTGCTGCTGCGGGCCACACTGGAAGAGATCAGCCAGGCCTCGCCGATCCTTGGTGAGGCGGTGGACCGCATGCGCGCCGGCCGGGTCATCCGTCGGCCCGGCTTTGACGGTGAGTACGGCGTTATCAGACTCTTCGAGGAGGGTGAGATCGAGCGGCTGATGGGTCAGGCCAGCCTGTTCGGCGACGCCGCCCCAACCGGAACAAGACGTCGGAAGAAGACGGAGCGGGTAGTGCTGCCGGCCATGGCTGGCGCTGCTGCGAGCCAGGCATATTCCAACTCCGTACCGGACGGCCCCAATCCGGAGCAGATGGCCGCCATCCGGTCCACCAGCCGCCATGTCCTGGTGGCTGCCGGGCCGGGAACCGGCAAGACCTTCACCCTGACGGCGCGGGTGGCTGCCCTGCTGGCGGCGGGTAACGAACCGTCCCGGATGGTGGCTATCACCTTCACCACCAAGGCGGCCGACGAGGTGCGCGAACGTCTGATGAAGGAGGCCGGATTGCCCGGAGAGCGGGTATTTGTGGGCACCTTCCACCATTTTTGTCTCCACTGGCTCCGCCGTGCCGCGCCCGCCTTGACGGCGGTCGGCCCGGACAGCCGGGAACGCCTGCTCAAGCGTCTTTTCCCCGGACTCGGCGCAACGGACCGCAGCCGTCTCGACGGTGAGATCGCCGATCATTTCATCTGCCCCGCCGAAGACGTTCCCTTGAATATCCAACGCTACCTGGACGAACTGAAGCGCCTGGACGCCACTGACCTGGATGCCGTCATCCCGGTTTTTGTTCAGCAACTGGGTTCGGATGACGGTCTGCGACGCCTAGTGTGTGATTCGCTGGAGCATCTCTTTGTGGACGAGTTTCAGGATCTGAACGGGAGCCAGTTCGAACTGGTGCGAATCCTGGCCGAAACCAGCCAAGTCTTTGCCATCGGGGATCCGGATCAGGCCATCTACGGTTTCCGGGGGAGCGACCTGGAGTTTTTCTTTCGTTTTGCCCAAACGCCCGGAGTGGAGCGGTTGTCCCTGACCCGTAACTATCGTTGCCCCTCTTCGGTTGTCACGGCGGCCGGTGCGGTCATCGGCCACAACAGCCGGCGCAGCGGATTGCCGCTCGTGGCCGGTTCCGGCCGGCCGGGGGTCATAGAGGCCTGTTCCGCGCTCACACCGGCGGCCGAGGCTGAATTCATCGTGCGCCGCATCGAAGAGTTGATGGGCGGTATCGAACATTTCTCCATCAATTCCGGCCGGGGTGGTGATGGCGGGCCGGGGCGGAAATGGAGTTTCGGGGATGTGGCCGTGCTGTTCCGGCTCGGCAAACAGGCCGAAGAGATCGCCGCCGCCCTGGAGCGGCGCGGCATCCCGCATCAACTGGTCGGGGCGGTGCCGTTTTACCTGACCCCGGAGATGCGGATGGCCTATTATTTCCTGCAAGCCGCGGCCGGTTCGGAGGCCATGGCCGACTGGCTCCAGCTTGCAGGCGGTCTGCCGGGGATCGGGACCGCCAGCATCCAGCGGATGGAGGCGGTACTCCCTCTTGCGGGGGATTTCCGCGCCTGTTGCGCCACCCTTGAACTGCCGCAGGCGGCGGAACGCACCCTGGCGGAGCTTGAGCGGGTGATGGCGCGGTTCCGTAACGCCGTCGCCCAAACCGGCCTTGCCGCTGCCCTGGCCGCTACGTTGCCGTTTCTCGCCATCAGCCCGGATCAGGCCGGCACAAAGCGGCTCCTGGACCTGGCCGGCAGCTTTGGCGGCGACCTGGAGGCCTTCGGCCGCCATCTGAGCCGCCATGCCGACGCCACGGTTTACGACGAACGGGCCGAGTCCGTTGCGCTCATGACCCTGCACGCCGCCAAAGGACTTGAGTTCCCGGTGGTCTTCCTGGCCGGCCTGGAGGAAGGCGTGCTCCCCTGTTCCCTGTGGGGAGATGTGGACGTGGAAGAGGAACGGCGGCTTTTCTATGTCGGCCTGACCAGGGCCAAGGAGCGTCTGCTGCTCACCTCGTCCGCCAGCCGGCCCTGGGCCGGCCCCGCGCCCCGGCCAATGTCCCGCTTTATTGGCGAAATACCGGCGGGGCTCTTGACGCAATCGGACCAAGCGCGGCGGCAGCCGCAGCGGCGCCCCGACCCGGGGCAGATGGAGCTGTTCTGATACAGCCGGAGGCACGGGGAACCGACCATGTACATTGAAGATACCATCGCAGCCATCAGCACCCCCCACGGGGAAGGGGGAATCGGCATCGTGCGCATCAGCGGCGGCAACGCCGAGGCCATCGGCCGTCGCCTCTTCCGGTTTCGGAAGGGCGGTGATTTCACGAGCCATTACCTGCATTACGGCGCGGTGACCGAACCGGAGAGCGGTGGCATGATCGACGAGGCCATGGCTGTCCTGATGCGTGCTCCCAACTCCTATACCCGTGAAGATGTGCTCGAACTGCACTGCCATGGCGGCATGCTGGTGGTGGAGCGGGTCCTGGCCGCTGTTCTGGCTTGTGGCGCGCGCCTGGCCGAACCGGGCGAGTTCACGCGCCGCGCCTTTGTCAACGGCAGGATCGACCTGCTGCAGGCCGAGGCCGTGATGGACGTCATTGCCGCAAAGACAGAAGCATCGCTCGCCCTTGCCCAACGCCAGCGCGAAGGCGCCCTTTCCCTCAAGATAGGAGAGATACGCCAGGCTCTGACCAGGAGCCTCGCCTTTGTGGAGGCATACATCGATTTTCCCGAGGACGATATTGGCCAGACCGACAATGACGCTTTGCGGGTCGCCGCAGACGACGTCCTGGTGTCGATTGGCCGCCTGTTGTCCGGTTTTGATGAGGGGCGCATCCTGCGGGAGGGGATTTCCGTGCTGATTGTCGGCAAGCCCAATGCCGGCAAGTCCAGCCTGCTCAATTGCCTGCTCAGGGAGAATCGCGCCATTGTCACCCCTATTCCCGGCACCACCCGCGATGTTATTGAGGAGTCCATTAACTTGGGGGGGCTGGCGGTGCGTCTGCTGGATACCGCGGGCATCCGCCATACCGATGATGTTGTCGAGCGGGAAGGGATAAGCTGCGCCTTGGACAAGATCCCGCTGGCTGATCTGGTGCTGTTCGTCCTGGATACATCCAGGTTCTTTGATGACGAAGACCGGCTCATTCTCGATGCCGTTCGCGGCAAGCGCACGATCGCTGTCCTGAACAAATGCGACCTGCCGATGGCAATCGAACTCCCCCCCGAGATCACGACCCTGCCGCAGGCCGTCATATCCGCCGGTGCCGCCTTGGGGGTCGATGGGCTGCGGGAACTGATCCGTACGACATTTTTGCATGATGTTCCCTTGGACAGCCGCGAATTCGTGGCCATCTCCCGGGCCCGGCACCGCGATGCCCTGGTTTCGGCCCGGTCGCATCTTCAGCGATTTCTATCCGGTCTTGAGGAAGGACGCGAACTGGAAACCCTGGCGATCGACCTGCGCGACGCCTTGTCCGCCGTTGGACAGGTCACCGGAGAAATCTCTACGGATGATGTTCTGGATATGATTTTCTCGTCTTTCTGCATAGGGAAATAGGGTTATGTTCCACGTGAAACATGGTGAGCGATTATATGCATTGCTATGAAACAATCTACGATGTGATTGTGGTCGGGGCCGGCCATGCCGGCTGCGAGGCGGCCCTGGCCGCCGCACGCATAGGGTGTTCCACCTTGCTCTTGACCATCAATCTGGACGCCATTGCGCTCATGTCCTGCAACCCGGCCATCGGCGGCCTCGCCAAGGGGCATTTGGTCAAGGAGATTGACGCCCTTGGCGGCGAGATGGCAAAGAATATCGATGCCACCGGGATCCAGTTCCGCATCCTCAACACGCGCAAGGGGCCTGCGGTGCGCGCTTCCCGTGCCCAGGCCGACAAGCAGCTCTACCGGCTGCGCATGAAGCGGATTATGGAACAGCAGGACAACCTGTTCCTCAAACAGGGGGAGGTCACCGGACTCTATCTGGAAGGCAACGAGCTGCGAGGTGTTGATACCCGTTCCGGCATACGCTTTCTCGGTAAGACGGTCGTGTTGACCACCGGCACATTCATGCGCGGCCTGATTCACATCGGGTTGACCAACTATCCCGGAGGTCGTGCCGGCGATCTCCCTTCGCTCGGTCTTTCCGATCAACTCCGAGATCTCGGCTTTCAGGTGGGTAGGCTCAAGACCGGCACCCCGGCGCGTCTTGACGGCCGAACAATAGATTTCTCCCGGCTTGAGGCACAGTATGGTGATGATCCACCGGTCCCGTTTTCCTTCTCCACCGGGCGCATCACCATGCCGCAGGTACCCTGCCACATCGCCTATACCAATCAGCGCTCCCATGACATCATCCGCTCAGGGCTGGACCGTTCGCCGTTATACGCCGGGGTGATCGAGGGTGTTGGGCCGCGTTACTGCCCTTCCATCGAAGACAAGGTGGTGCGCTTCCCTGACAAGGAGCGTCATCAGACGTTCATCGAGCCCGAGGGGCTGGAGACGGTGGAGGTGTATCCCAGCGGCATGTCCACCTCGCTGCCCATTGATATCCAGATTCCGTTCTACCGTTCCATAGAGGGGCTGGAGCACGTGGAGATCATGAGGCCCGCCTATGCCATTGAATACGATTATGTCGATCCGATCCAGTTGTACGCCTCGCTGGAGACCAAGCCTATCCCTAACCTCTATCACGCCGGGCAGATTAACGGCACTTCGGGATACGAGGAGGCGGCCGCTCAGGGTTTGATGGCCGGAATCAATGCGGCCCTGCGGACTAAAGGGCTCAACCCGCTGGTTCTGGGCCGTAGCGAGGCGTACATCGGTGTGATGATCGACGATCTGATTACCTTGGGCACGAAAGAGCCGTACCGCATGTTCACCTCCCGCGCCGAATACCGGTTGCTGCTGCGCGAAGACAATGCAGACCTGAGACTTCGGGAAAAGGGGTATTCAGTCGGTCTTGTCCCCGAGGCAGACTTTGAAAGATTTCTTCGTAAGCGCGAGTTGATCGCTGCCGAGTATGAGCGTATTTGTTCAAGCAGGATTGTTATGGATTCTCGGGAGCATGAATTTCTGTCCACCCATGGATTATCCGACATTCAGAAGGGGACCACATTCGAGCAGTTACTCAGGCGTCCCGAGGTCACCTATGGAGAGTTGGCGGAATTTGATGACGTTTCACGTGAAACAGTGCCCGAGGTGCGGGAGCAGGTTGAAATTCAGGTCAAGTACCGCGGCTACATAGAGCGCCAGCTTGAGCAGGTCGAGCGGGCGCGAAAGCTGGAGAGCACACAATTGCCCGCAGATCTGAATTATTCCTCCATACATGGATTGACGACAGAGGTTCGGGAAAAGCTGAGCAGAAACCGGCCGGAAACCCTGGGGCAGGCATCACGCATTCCGGGTGTGACGCCGGCAGCCATCTCGGTGCTGTCCATTGCTCTAAAATCCGATTCATGGAAACGAGCTGGATCCGAAACCCGGTTGGAGGAAGCGTGATTCGCCGGGCGATGGAACAAGGGGCAAGGGAACTGGGGGTGACTGTTTCGGAAACCGACATCGAGGCTCTGGAACTATTTACCGCCGAGCTTTTGAAATGGAATCGCACGGTGAATCTCACCTCCATAACGAAACATGACGAGATTGCCGTTAAACACCTTCTTGATTCACGTATGCTGTCTGAATATGTGCAGGATGACGATTATGTGTTGGACATCGGTTCCGGTGCGGGAATACCGGCAATCCCTTTGAAGATATACCGACCCGCGGTGAATGTGGCCTCTGTTGATGCGGTGGGGAAAAAGATTCTCTTCCAGCGACACGTCGCGCGCATGCTGAAGCTCGATAAATTCGAGGCGCTGCATGCCCGGGTGGAGCGTTTATATTCCACGCATGCCCGGCGGTTTGACGTGATCGTCTCGCGCGCCTTTTCCCGATTGGACCGGTTTGTGGATAGTGCCCATCCGTTGCTTGCTGCGGGCGGTCGCATGATCGCTATGAAAGGGCCTGCCGCTCCGGATGAAATCAAAGCTGCCGGGAGCATTCTTTGTGATCTTGGTTTTGAAATTTCGTGTCATTACCCCTATAGCCTCCCTTTCGGCCTGGGAGAGCGCAATCTGATCGTTATAACCGCCTGTAACGCCCATTAAATGGGGCTTCGCGATGAATTGCGAAAATAGCGGCCCCTGGCTTTGTTTTTGGGGCGGGCCCATGGCAAGGCCTGTCTTGGTGGTGACAGTTCGTTGTGGGGCGTTTTTCGTCGTTTACGGCCCAAGACATGAAAGAACGGTTCCTTTTTCATAGAATGAAGTTGCAGAGCCGGCATTTCTGCACTAAAGTGAGATGGAACCTGCGGTGCAAGGTTGATGGCTGTGTACCGCGAAAGCCGGTCGCTGGTCGTGGCGGCACGTGTTGTCGCATGTAACCGCCTTTCCATTTTAAAACATGTTACGTGAAGATCATTGAGGCCGGACCATTACGTATGGAAGTTCGTATTTATTACGAGGACACCGATGCCGCGGGCGTGGTTTATCATGCCAACTATCTGAAGTATTTTGAGCGTGCCCGCTCGGAATATCTCCGGGAGCGCGGAGTGTCCGTATCTGAACTGGCATCCGAGGGCTTCGTGTTTCCGGTGGTGCGGGTGGAAATTGATTTCAGGTCGCCGGCGCTGCATGACGATCTCTTGTTGATACATACTTCTCCCGAGCAGGTTAAGGGCTCATCCTTTGCGTTACGGCAACAGGCGGTCCGAAAAACGGATGGCAGATTATTGGCGGATGCGCTGATAACCCTGGCCTGTGTCGGCCCCGAACTCAAGGCGCGACGTATCCCGTCAATTCTTAGGGACCTGCTTGAGGCAAGGCTTTCCGAAACGGCCAGGTAAGGCATGAAGAACCGCCGGGAGCGGCGTGGTGTAAATTCATGACAGGTTTATGAACGCGACAAATTCGGAATCAAAAGGAGCCGTTCAGGCGAAGTAATGGCAGCGAACCATAAGGAACACACTGAAGGTATACCGAAACGTATTGAACGGGACGAGGCTCTCAGGCTTCTGGAAGAGGGTGAACTGCTCCTCCTTGGCCGCATGGCCGACAAGATACGTCGCAACTACAACCCCGACAATTGTGTGACATTTGTTGTCGATCGTAACGTCAATTACAGCAACATCTGTGATTCAAAGTGTACTTTTTGTGCCTTTTACCGTGATAAAGATGCGGCTGACGCCTATGTTCTCTCACCGGATGAGATTTTCGACAAGATCGCGGAACTGGTCGATCAGGAGGGCACGCAACTCCTCATGCAGGGGGGGCTCAACCCCGAGTTGGAGATCGGTTTTTTCGAGGGGCTGTTCCGGGAGATCAAGCGGCGTTTTCCCACGATCCAGAACCACTCCCTGTCACCGGCGGAAATCGTCTGCATCGCACGTTGCTCCGATCTGGCGCTGGATGAAACCCTTGCACGGCTCAAGGAGGCGGGGCTGGATTCCGTCCCCGGAGGCGGGGCCGAAATCCTGGTGGATGAGGTGCGCGGCAGCATTTCTCCCAATAAGATCGGCTGGCGCCAGTGGGCCGATGTCATGCTCAAGGCCGCCCGGCTGGGAATGCCGACAACAGCCACCATGATGTTCGGCAGCCGGGAGAAACCGGCGGACATTGTGGAGCACCTGTTCAGGGTACGCGAACTACAGGATAGTGGCGGTTCCTTCACGGCTTTCATTCCCTGGACGTACCAGCCCGGCAATACCGAACTGGGCGGCGCTACCGCCACCGGTGTCGAATACCTCAAGGTGCTGGCCCTGTCCCGCATCGTGTTGGACAATGTCCCCAACATCCAGGCAAGCTGGGTCACCCAGGGGGCCAAGATGGCGCAGGTCGCGCTGTTTTTCGGCGCCAATGACCTGGGAGGCACCATGCTGGAAGAAAATGTGGTGGCGGCGGCCGGATGCAGTTTCCGCATGTCCCGCGAAGAAATGATCGGCCTGATCCGGGGCGCCGGTTTCCGTGCGGCCCAGCGTACCACCACGTATCATATCATCAAGGAGTTCCCGGCTTGACATCGACCATACAACAGACCGGAGCTTGTGAAATCATTACCGGTCAGGAACGTCTTGCAGCAGTTGCGGCCATTCTGGGACAACAGACCGAATTGGCGGTTGACCTGGAGATGGATTCACTCCACCACTACCGGGAAAAGGTTTGCCTGATCCAGGTATCGACCCGGAGCGAGAGTTGGCTGCTCGATCCACTGGCACTCAAGGACCTGGCCCCCTTGGCCGCCCCCTTGGGCAACCCCGGGATACTGGTCGTGATGCACGGCGCCGATTATGACATCCGTTCCCTGCACCGCGATTTCGGGATCGAGGTGAGCAGCCTGTTTGACACCATGATTGCCTCCCGTTTCCTGGGTATAACCGAATTCGGACTGGCAGCCCTGCTCAAGGCACGCTTCGGCGTTGAACTGAATAAGAAATACCAGAAGGCAGATTGGAGCAAGCGGCCGTTAAGTCCTGAAATGTGCGCCTATGCAACGGCCGATACCGCGTATCTGCTCCCGTTGTTTGACCAGCTCCGGAGAGAGTTGGCGGACAAGGGGCGCCTCGCCTGGCTGGAGGAGGAGTGCGACCTGGTCTGCCGGGCCCGGGTCACGGAGAAGGAAGGGCCCTTGTTTCTCTCCTGCAAGGGTGCCGGGAAGCTGAAGGGCAGAAGCCTCGCGGTCCTGGAAGGGTTGCTGCAATTACGGGATCACCAGGCGCGGGAACTGGATCGCCCGCCATTCAAGGTGATCGCGGCGGATACGCTTCTGGAGGTTGCCGAGAAGAGGCCGCGTTCCCTGGGTGAACTGGCTGGAATCAAGGGGATGACGCCGGGCCAGATACATCGCCATGGCGACAGCATTCTGGCGGCCATAACGGCAGGATTGGCCCTGCCCGAGGATGAGCTGCCGCGCTTTCCGCGAAAGCTTCGTGAGGAACCGGCCAATGGTGCCAGGGAACGCCTGAAACAGCTCAAACAGTGGCGGGAACAGCAGAGCGCCGTGCTTGGACTCGAACCGGGTGTGGTGGCACCCAACTGGTTGCTGGAAGGGATCGCGGATATCGATTCCACATCAATGACTGCGTTGAACGGCATCAGCGGGATGCGCGAATGGCAAAAACAGTTGTACGGAAAAGATCTTCTGGAGGAAGTAACCATTGGCTGATAACGGGAGCCAACCATATCTGAGCATCGTTGTGCCGGTCTACAACGAGGAGATCAACCTCGAACCGTTGATGGAGCGACTGTATCCCGCTGTTCAAGGGACCGGC
>JAATGX010000237.1 GCA_015688915.1 Desulfuromonadales bacterium | reverse complement strand
AGAGGCCGGCAGATATCAGAAAATCGAGCTGAGAAAGAGCATAAAAACAGGAATCAAACAACCGCGAACAACGTAACAACTGCAAAAAAACGATTGGTAGCTCAAATAGGCATCAAATTGGGCTAAAATTCAACGACCTGTGAATGGCCTTGAATAAACCGGCTTCAATCAAAGCGCTTGCGAAATACGCAGGGTGAACGTATGATTCCTTCCGTTTCGTAGAGGGACGTTGCGGGAAATCAAGAGGAGCGAAGCTGATCGAGGAGCGTACTTGTTTTCGTGCGGCTGGTTTTATCCATAAGACCGGCGTGCCGTAATCCATATCCCGACGAATGGGAGGTAGAGGCCATGGCGGAAACGACGGTTTCAGCAAAAGACAAGCTGCAACGCCCCGAGATCCTTATTTCGTCGGTCATCATCAGGTCCGAACGAATGAGGATCATGCCAGGAAGAACGGCAGAGACCGCATCGAGGCGGCTGGTCGCTGAGCAAGGTCGATGGTACTAACCATATGAAGGCAGCGGGCGAGTCCTCCGCAGGTTGCCGGAAAAGGGACGATGATATGAGTGAAGCACGATGCAGAATTCTGGTGGTGGATGACGATCCGTTCGTGGCTGAGATGCTGGCCGTCATACTCGATGCGGAGGGCTACAGGGTCGATACCGCCGGGAATGGAGAGGATGCCCTGGTTGCATTCAGGGCGGCCCCGGATACCGGCCTGGTTATTTCCGACATGAACATGCCGGGCATGACGGGGCTCGAACTGTTCGGCGCAATCCGCGCCGTGAACCCGGACATCCCTACCATTCTGCTGACCGGCAGCGAAGACGTGGACCGGGGACAGGATGCCGATGCATATCTGCTGAAGGACGAAGATCTCCAGGACACCATCACGCTCTCGGTGGCGAGTGTCCTGAAACAGCACTCCTCGAAGGGGAAAAGCATCTAGTCGATGTCCGAGAAGCGGAATATACTCAGGGCTGCCGGTGTTCTCGGCAGCGCCACCATACTCTCGCGCATCATGGGGATGGTGCGGGACATGGTGGTGGCGCGTTTGTTCGGGGCCGGTCTCGCAAACGACGCCTTTGTCGCCGCCTTCCAGATCCCCAACATGTTGCGCCGTTTCTTCGCCGAGGGGGCGCTGACCTCGGCGTTTGTCCCCACCTTTTCCGCAACCCTGACCCGGCGGGGCGATGTTGAGGCCCGTGAACTGGCCAATACCTGCTTTACCCTGCTGACCATCACCATGGCCGGTGTGGCCTTGGCCGGAATCGTCTTTTCCCCCCTGATCGTCGGCCTGATGTTTCCCGGTTTTCGCGCGGTGCCCGGCAAGTTCGAGTTGACTGTGCTGCTCAACCGACTGATGTTTCCCTACATCTTCTTCATCAGCCTGGTGGCGCTCTGCATGGGGATACTCAACACCGTGCGCCATTTCTTCACCCCGGCCATATCCACCGTCTTCCTGAACGTCTCCATGATCCTGTCGGCGCTTCTGCTGCGCGGTTTCTTCCAGGTTCCCATCACGGCCCTGGCGGTCGGTGTGCTGATCGGCGGCATTCTGCAACTGCTCCTGCAACTGCCGGTCCTGTGGAACAAGGGCTATCCCATCCGGCCATGTTTCCGCTTCAATCACCCCGAGGTGCGGCGCATCGCCCTGCTGATGGTGCCGTCGGTCTTCGGTGTCGGTGTCTACTATCTCAATATCACGGTCAGCGCCATCCTGGCCTCGCTGCTCCCGCAGGGGAGCGTCTCGTATCTCTACTACGCCCAACGGTTGTTTGAATTTCCCCAGGGGATTTTCACCGTGTCGGTGGTTCAGGCAGTTCTTCCCTCCATGAGCAGGCAGGCGGCCGAGGGCGACATGGCCGGTGTGAAGGAGTCGCTGGACTTCGGCATGCGCCTTATCCTGTTCATCACCATCCCCGCCATGGCCGGTCTGCTGATATGCGCCACCCCCATCTTCAGCCTGCTCTTCATGGGCGGAGCCTTTGACTACTCCAAGGCGGTCAATTCCGCCCAGGCATTGGTATATTACTCACTGGGGCTCTCCTTCGTCGCCCTGACCAGGGTGCTGGCGCCGGCCTTTTACGCGCTCAAGGACACCAGAACCCCGGTCGTGGCGGCCTTTATCTCGTTCCTCTTGAATCTGTGCTTCAGCCTAGCTCTGATGGGGCCGCTCAAACATGGGGGCCTGGCCTTGGCAACAACGCTCTCCTCATGCGGCAACATGGCGATGCTGCTCTGGTTCCTGCGGCGAAAGATCGGGCCGTTCGGCGGCCGCAGGATCGTCGTATCCGGTCTCAAGGCGCTGGCGGCGGCCATACCCATGGCGGTTGCGGTCGCGTATGCCTGCCGGTTCTGTGACTGGTCACTGCCGGGGCATAAGGTGATCAAGGCGCTGACACTGGGGGGGGCGATAGGGGCGGGAGTGGTCGTGTATGCCGTCTGCGTGCGCCTGCTCCGTTCCGGGGAAGCGTTGGAGATGACCTCAATCATTAAACGGAAAATGGGACGTTAGAAAGGGCCATGGCGTCAGACCGGGGCCGACTATCATCCCGTGCCATCGCGTTGTCGGGGCGAACGGGAAATTGACCGGATGTTCCGCCCCGGGTGGCCTGACAGTAAAAAAAACAGGTGCCGGGCATGGAACGCATTGAATTTAAAGGTGAGAACGTCAGACGGAAAATTGACGGTTATAAACAAGAAAAGTTGGCATGAAATAGATTTAATAAGAAACGCGATTTACGAGGCACGCTAACTGCCTTAAAACACAGGATACGTTATAACTAGTTGATATTTCGTTAAAAAAATGATGTATAAAAAAACGGCAAACCGAAAAAATACCAAATAAAAATATCACTTTTGTTGCTTATCAACACTGTTGCCAACAGGTTATCCACAATTTTTGTGGATAAGGTACCCACTTCTGTAATATTTGTAACATTCCTGTTAGTTATCTCGACGAGCCGGTCTTTTCCCGTTGCTTGGCCTCTTCCCACAGCACATCCATTTCCGTGAGGGTCGCCTCGTTCATACGGCGTCCCTGGCCATGGAGCCCGTCCTCGACATACTGGAACCTTTGCTGAAACCGGGTGATGGTTTTACGCAACGCCTCTTCCGGGTTGATGGAGAGGAAGCGTCCAAGGTTGACGATGGCAAAGAGCAGGTCACCCAGTTCCGCCTCCATGCGGTCGCTGTCCCCCTCTGCCATCGCCTCCTCGAACTCGTGCAGTTCCTCCATCACCTTGGCGACCACCTGGTCGACGCGCTCCCAGTCGAAACCGACCCGTGAAGCCTTTTCAGTGATCTTCTGCGCCTTGAGCAGAGCGGGCAGGTGAGGGGGGACGCCGGAAAGCGCCGATCTGCGCTCATCGCCTTTTTCCGCCTTCTTGATCCGCTCCCAGTTTTCGATCTGGGCGTTGCTGTCATGGATCACCACGTCGCCGAAGACATGGGGATGGCGCCTGACGAGCTTGTCGCACAGGGTCTGGATGACATCGGCCATGGTGAAGGTGCCGGCCTCCTCGGCAATGGCGGCATGAAAGACCGGCTGGAGCAGGAGGTCGCCCAATTCTTCCTTGAGGTGCTCCGGGGATTTCAGGTCAATGGCCTCGATGACCTCGTAGGTTTCCTCCAGCAGGTAGCGCGTCAGGCTCTCGTGGGTCTGTTCGGCATCCCAGGGGCAGCCGCCAGGCCCGCGCAGGCGGCTCATGATGGCCAGCAGGTCGTCGAATCCGCTCTGATCGGGTTTCATCGGTTCATCCTTTCTTCCTGTCCTGCCAAAATGGAAACCGGCGCTGGGCTGGGCGCCCGCGCCGGTTTTTTGTTCCTATTCAGGTGCTGCGAGTGAACCCTTGCGGATGATCTCAAGGATTTTCTGGTAGAGCCGGTCTCCGTCCGGTGCCGTGACCCTTTTCTTGCCAACCGTGGCCATCGGCATCTCACGGCAGGCGCCGCACTGCTTGACACACCCCTTGATCTTGACATCCAGATCGGGGAACTCCTCCCTGAGGCGGCGATACACCTTGCCCTTACCCTTGTTATGCTCGCAGAAGCGGATCTTCATCCAAGACTCTACACTACCGGCGGGGCACCGGTGGGCGGGATGAAGACCCGTTGCGCCATCTCGGCGTCGATCATGAGAACGCCCTGGCCGTTGTCCCCCACCAGCTTGAGCTTGGCGATCAGGTCGCGGTCGTTGTTCTCCTCCTCGATCTGTTCGGTCACGAACCATTGCAGGAATATCCGTGTGGCGTGGTCCTTTTCGTTAATGGCCTGTTCCGACAGCTCGTTCATACAGCCGGTGATCATCTGCTCGTGGGCCAGGGTTTTCTGCATCATGTCCAGGAGCGATTTGTAGCTGTTGGGTATGGCCTTGGAGGCCAGGATGGAGACGTTGACCCCCTGGTCCACCAGGTAGGTGTAAAACATCATGAAATGTCCCATCTCCTCCCGATACTGCACCATGAACCAGTTCGCGGCGCCCTTGAGCCCCATGTCGCTGGCGCAGGACGCCATGCAGAGGTAGAGGTTCGCGGACGATAGTTCCACATTCATGTGCCTGTTGAGTGAATCCGCCATCTTTTTGCTGATCATTGTTGTAGGCCTCCCTGTTGAATAATTTCGGTATCACCGATTGCGTCAGGTTGTGGAACGTTTACAGAGCCTGAATACCATGACACTGCCCAGCAGGAACATGGGCAGGCTGAGAAATTGCCCCATGGAGAACAGGCCGAGGAAGATGCCCAACTGGGCGTCGGGTTGGCGGAAAAACTCGATAATGAAGCGGAACAGGCCATAGCCGGCAACAAAGGTCCAGCCGGCCACACCGGTCCGTGTGGATCGACGTCCGGTGAAGCGGACGATCAGGAACAGGACCAGCCCCTCCAGGAAGGCCTCGTAAAGCTGCGACGGATGCCGGGGCAGATCGCCGCCGCCCGGAAAGACCATGCCCCAGGGTACATCGGTCTGCCTGCCGTACAACTCACCGTTGATGAAGTTGCCGAGCCGGCCGAGCCCCAGCCCCACCGGCGCGCAGAGCGCCGCCATGTCGATCAGCGTCCAGAAGGAGATCTGCTTGCGCCGGGCGAAAAGCACAAAGGCCAGGATAACACCCAGGAATCCGCCATGGAAGGACATGCCCCCTTCCCAGACGGCAAACACGCGCACGGGATTGGCCAGATAGAAGCCCAGGTTGTAAAAGAGGATGTAGCCGATCCTGCCGCCCAGCACCACACCCATGGCGCCGTAGAAGACCAGATCGGCCACGTCGTCCCTGGACAGGGGAAGCCGCTTTCTGACGGTTTCGTCCCGCAGGATGAAATAGGTGGCAATGAAGGCCAGGATATACATCAGCCCGTACCAGCGGAACTGGAGCGGGCCGATGCGCAGGAAAACAGGATCCATGTGGGGGAACTGCATGAGGTTTCCGTGTCCTCAGAGGCCGCAGCCGCAGTTGCGGGTGCAGCCGCCGACACGTATGTGGATCGCCTTGATGAAGGTCGCCTCGGTGGCGATCCTGATCTCCTCCATCACATTGGCCGGCACGGCCGAGTCCAGGGAGAGGATCACCATGGCCTCGCCTTTTTTCTCGCGGCGGCCGAGGTTCATGGCGCCGATGTTGATGTCATGCTGTCCCAGGATGCTTCCGATCCTGCCGATCATTCCCGGACGGTCGTTGTAGTTGAGGAGCAGCATGTGCTCCTCGGGGGCGAAGTCCATGGAATAGTCGCGCAAGCGGACAATGCGGGGGGCGCCTTCAAAGAGCGCGCCCGAGACCAGGCGGCGTTTGCCGCCCGCTTCGATGACCAGGGTGATCATGTTGGAAAAGGCGTCGGACTGGGTGGATTTTACCTCCTCAACCACGATCCCCATCTGTTCGGCGATCAGCGAGGCGTTGACCATGTTGACATCCTGGTCCACCATGCGATTCAGAAGCGCCGACAGCCCGCACACGGTCAAGGGCGAACAGTCGTAGTGGGCGATGCTGCCGCTGAAACCGAAGGAGACCTTCTCGATGTTGTTGTCCACCAGTTGGACGCCGAAGTCGCACATGACGCTCATCAGGTTCAGGAACGGCCGCATCTGGTCCATCAGGGCCAGGTCGAAGCGCGGGATGTTGACGGCGTTCTCCAGCGGCTTGTCGTCCAGGTAATTGATGATCTCTTTCGACACGTCGATGGCCACGTTGACCTGGGCCTCGAAGGTGTTGGCCCCCAGGTGCGGGGTCACCACCAGTTTTTCATGGGCGATCAGGCGTTTGAGTGTCTCGGATTTGGGCGGTTCCTCGCTCCAGACGTCAACCGCGGCCCCGATGACCTTGCCCGAGGCCAGGTTGTCCAGCAGGGCCTGTTCGTTGATGATACCGCCCCGTGCCACGTTGAGGATGATCACGCCGCTCTTCATCAGGCCGAACTCCTTGGGGCCGATCATGTCGCGGGTCTCGTCGTTGAGCGGGGTGTGGACGGTGATGATGTCGCAATTTTTATAGATCTCGTGTGCGGAGACCAGTTTGACCCCCAGGTCATTGGCGCGCTTGACGGAGATATACGGATCGCAGGCCAGGACCTCGCACTCAAATGCCTTGAGCCGCGTCGCCACCCGGCCGCCGACCTTGCCCAGGCCGATCACGCCGGCTACCCGCCCCTTGAGTTCATACCCGGTGAAGGGTGCCCGTTTCCATTCGCCGGACTTCAGGCTGTTGTTGGCCTTGGTGACGTTGCGGCAAAAGGCCAGAAGCAGCGCCATGGTATGTTCGGCGGCGCTGTTGGTGTTGCCGAAGGGGGCGTTGACCACGATCACACCCTTGGAGCTGGCATAGTCCACGTCAACGTTGTCGATGCCCACGCCCGCCCTGGCCACGATCTTCAACCGTGTGGCGGCATCCAGCAGGTCCTTGTCCACGGTGGTGCCGCTGCGGGTGATAATGGCCTCGTACTCGCCGATGGTTGCGAGCAGCTCCTCCTTGGAAAGCCCCAGTTTCACATCCAGTTGAATGCGCGGCTCCTGGGTCAGGAGGGCCAGACCCTCGGCAGAGACTGCATCGGTCACGATAATCTTCATTGCAGATCCTCGGTATCAATAGATTTGGATGGGGCATAGTAGCCCTGACGGCTTAAAAATGCAAGAGGAGGAACGGTATACGTTGCCATGGGTTGATTTTGGCAGGAGGGTGGTCTATGGTCATCCCTGATTCGAAATTCAGCAGGGGAATAGAACGTGTCATCACTCCCTCCCTTTAATATCGTGTTGGTGGAACCGGAAATTCCGCCCAACACGGGCAATATCGCCCGGCTCTGCGCCGCCACCGGAACCGTGCTGCATCTGGTGGAACCGCTCGGTTTCTCCCTTGACGACCGCCAGTTGAAGCGGGCCGGGCTGGATTACTGGGACAGCGTCCAGGTCCGCCTCTGGCCGGGCCTGGACGATCTCTGGCGCGCTTTCCCGCAGGGGCGTTTCCTCTATCTCAGCACCAAGGTCAGCCGCAGTTATCTCGACGCGGAATTTCGACCGGGCGATTTCATCGTGTTCGGCAAGGAGACCAGGGGGCTGCCGGAAGAACTGCTGCGTCGGAACGGGGACCGCGCCATCACCATCCCCATGCCGGGTGACGGCGCCGTGCGCAGTCTCAACCTCTCCACCTCGGCCGGCATCGTGCTCTACGAAGCACTGCGCCAGAGCGGGAGACTGGGATGAAACCCATGGAACCGGCTGCGCGACACCCCTATCTGACGGCCGATATACCCGGTGTCGGCGGCCTCGTCAAGGAGAGCCCCGAAGACTTTGCCGTGGAGGAGATAGCGGCCTACGAACCGTGCGGTTCGGGCGAACATTGCTACCTGACCATTGAGAAGCGGGGCGTCACTACCCTTGAGGCCATCCGCAGGATCGCCCGGGACCTGCATGTCCAGGAACGGGACATCGGCTATGCGGGCATGAAGGACAGTGTCGGCGTTACCCGCCAGACCTTCTCCGTCCAGGGTATCAGGCCGGAGGATGTGGCCGGGCGCGAATTTGACGGGATTCGGGTCCTCTCGGCCGCCCGTCACACGAATAAACTCAAAATCGGACATCTGAAGGGCAACCGCTTCCGCATCGTGGTACGGGACTGCGCCCCCGGCGGCGCGGAGCTCGTCCCCGCGATCCTGGCTGTTCTGCGACAGCGGGGCGT
>JAATGX010000166.1 GCA_015688915.1 Desulfuromonadales bacterium | reverse complement strand
GACAGCGGGGCGTGCCCAACTACTTTGGCATGCAGCGCTACGGGGTCCTGGGAAATTCCCACCTGATCGGCAGGGCAATGCTGCGCCGGGACTGGCGCGGCGCCGTGGATTGCCTGATCGGGGAGCCTGAGGCGGTGCGGGATCAGGGGTGGTGTGACGCCATCCAGGCATACCGGCGGGGTGATGTTGCCGAGGCGTTGCGGCTCATGCCCCGTCATTGCCGTAGCGAGCATGACGTGCTCCAGCGCCTCGCCACCCGGCCGGACGCCTGGGAAAAGGCGTTCAATGCCGTCCACCCGAGACTCAAACGGCTCTATCTCTCGGCGTGTCAATCCTTTCTCTTCGATAAGGTCGTGGCGCAGCGTTTGACGGAGATCGATGGTCTGCTGGCGGGTGATCTGGCCTGGAAGCATGCCAACGGCGCCTGTTTCCTGGTCGAAGACCGAGAGGCCGAGGCACCGCGGGCTGCGCAATTCGAGATATCGGCCACCGGGCCGATGTTTGGCCGCAAGATGAAATCTCCGGCCGGAGAACCGCTGGAGCTGGAACAGCGGATTTTGGCCGAGTCGGATATCCGGGTTGAGGAGTTCGATCTGGGAGGGGGACTGCACATGGAGGGGGAACGCCGACCGTTGCGGGTGCCGTTGGCCGATGCGTCCTTCCGGTGCGAGGGAGATGCTTTGGTGCTGGAATTCAGTTTGCCCAAGGGAAGCTATGCCACTTCGGTGCTGAGGGAAATAACCAAAATGTCCTGAAGGTGTCGGCTCTCACCTCCCGCCGTTGCAACATGCCCTCATTTGACTTTAAATCCAATGCCTCATACTATTAGCGAAATGATTGTTGTTCATAATCTTGTTGCATGCGAAGGAAACCGATGAGTAACGACATTATACTGATAGATTCCCATGCCCATATCTATTACCGCGACTATGCCGATGATTTTGAGGAGATGCTGCAACGGGCCACTGATGCCGGCGTAGGGGCCATGGTTGTGGTGGGTACCGATCTGGAATCCAGCCGCCAGTCGGTGGAATTGGCCGAGAAATATCCCCAGATCTACGCCGGTGTCGGGGTCCACCCCCATGATGCCGGCCGGGTTACGGACACCTGTTACGATGTGATCCGCGAACTGGCGCTTGCCAGTCCCAAGGTGGTGGCCATCGGCGAAATCGGGCTCGATTTTTACCGCGACCGTTCCCCGCGCGACGAGCAAGAGAGGGTCTTTCGCGGTTTCCTGCGCATGGCCCGCGAATTGGGCAAGCCGGTCATTATCCATGACCGCGACGCCCACGAACGTGTTCTGGCCATCCTGCGCGAGGAACAGGCGAACCGCGGCGTGCTGCATTGCTTCTCAGGCGACAGCGCCATGGCGGCCGAGGTGATCGGTATGGGGTTCCATATCTCCATTCCCGGCACGGTCACCTATCCCGCAAACGAGGCGCTGCGCCACGTGGTTGCCACCACCAGTATCGACCGCATGCTCGTGGAAACCGATTGCCCCTATCTTTCGCCCATGCCGTATCGCGGCAAGCGCAACGAACCGGCGTACGTGCGGCTGGCGGCCGAGCGGGTGGCCGAGGTAAAAGGGCTGACCCTGGCCGATGTGGCCCGTATCACCACCAAGAACGTGCGTGACCTGTTCGGCATCCGCCTGTGGGATCAATCCTTCAGGATCGCGTACATGATCAGGAATTCCCTTTATCTCAATATTACCAACCGTTGTTCAAACCGTTGCAGTTTCTGCGCAAAATTTGAAGATTTTACCGTCAAGGGGCATAACTTGCTTCTGGATGGTGAGCCCTCCTTCGAAGAGGTCATGGCGGCCGTTGGAGAGCCGTCCGGGATCGCCGAGGTGGTGTTCTGCGGCTACGGCGAGTCGTTGATCCGCCTGGACCTGCTCAAACGGGTGGCAACCGAACTCAAGCGCCGCGGCTTTCGCATCCGCATCAATACCGACGGCCAAGCCAACCTGGTTCATGGCCGCACCATCCTGCCGGAACTGGCCGGCCTGGTGGACAGCGTCTCGGTCAGCCTCAATGCGCCCGATGCAGCCACTTACGAGCGGATCTGTCATACCCCTTTCGGCGAGGCCGGTTTTGAGGCCGTATGCACATTCATCCGCGAGGCGAAACAGTATATCCCGGAGGTCGTGGCCAGTGCCGTGACCGTGCCGGGTGTTGATATCGAGGCGTGCCGGCGGTTGGCCGGGGCATTGGGGGCAGAATTTCGCGTCAGGGAATATGCCGAAGTCGGATAGCGGGCAAAGACGGGATGATGCACCAACAAAAAAGGGCTCACCAGACTAATGGTGAACCCTTTTGAGGAAATTGGAACAAGGCCGGCCGGCTAGACCCTGGCGGAAAACGCCCCCTGTGCCGGGTTTCCTTTTACGCGCTCGGCGGGACCATGGGGCTTCGCGGCCATCTGCACGGCCTGTTTGGAGATCGTGACCGTATCGGTCCGTTCCTTCTTGAGCGTAGTTTCCGCAGTCTGATTGGCCTGGGCCGTTGTTGCCGCCTTATCCATTCCGACCTGCGGATTGGCATGGGCGGGATTTGCCGTTACGCTTTCCGGTGAGAGTTGGGCAATTGACATTTGGCAGTACCTCCTCTTCCAGTCTGAAAACACATATATGATGCAAGAATACGGTATTTGAAATCGTATTACAACCTAAATTCATCAATCTTTCAATCCGCCATCGCACACCAGGTAACCTGGTCTCACTCCTTTCGGGCATCGGTGGCTGATTTGCACAAAAAAAGGGAATCGGCGCAACCGATTCCCTTTGTATTTTTTGGGGTGGCCAGAGGGGATCGAACCCTCGTATGTACGAGTCACAGTCGTAAGTGTTAACCGCTTCACCATGGCCACCATAAGCGAATATTTCTTTTATCCCGAAATGCATGATAAAGTCAAGTGGATTTTACGCTGACAGGCCTTGATGATTTATGTGCATGGCCTGTTTCATGCCTTTTGGGCAACTCATTAAAGAAGATGGGGTGTTGTCCGATACTAAAGATTGACTACAAGGCTTCGGCTAATGCTCAAAGCAGCGTAAAATTTCGCGGAGTGTTGAGGAATTAGTTCACTAATGACACATGTTCGTGTATTGTCTCATATCAGATTTATACCTCTCTATTGGAGTATAGTCCATGGCTACAGACGTATCTGAATCCGGCACTGCTGGCGGGAGCGAACAGGAGAGGATCGCTGGCAAGGAATTCAAGAAGCTGGGCTACAGCCTGTTTGTCCAGATACCGGGCAACAACCTGGAGTGTCGATGTAGTTATGTGCCCTACGCACAGGGGTCCATGATCACCTTGGATGAACTTCGTGGCTATCTTGTCCAATCCGGGGTCAAAGAAGGTATCGACGAGGACGCGCTCAAGGATTTTGCCGTCCAGGCCAGTGCCGGCAAAGAGCTTTCCAAGGTACTCCTGGCGTCCGGGGTGGCATCCACGGTCGGCGCGGATGGCAGGCTTGAGTACTGCGTTCAGCCGTCGTCCACTGCTCAGGATGATGTCGATGGAGGTGCAGCCATAGACATGCACCAGGTTCAAACATTCCTGAATGTCGTTCCCAATGACGAGATCGCGCGAATTATCCCACCGGAACCGGGCAGCGCCGGCAGGACCATAACCGGACAGACTCTCCCCGCCCAGCCGGGCAAGGAACTCAAACTCAAGATCGGCAAGAATATCCGCAGCGAAAAAAACGGGGCCTTGCTTATCGCTGAGGCCGCGGGCAGGGTCTGTCTGGCGTCCGGGGAAATCTCCGTCGAGGAAGAATACGTTGTCTCGGGCGACGTGGATTTCAGGGTCGGTTCCATCATATTCAATGGCTTTGTCGAGGTTCGGGGCGATGTGCTGAATGATTTCAATATTACCTCCACCAAGGGGATGAGGATCAACGGCAACATTGGAGCATGCGCGATTCAGAGCGATGGTGATATTTCATTTTGCGGCATGGATGGCCAGGAAAAGGGCACCATCGTTTGTGGTGGCACGATCAGGGCCAACTTTCTTCACGAATGCCTTGTGACCTGCACCGGTGACGTGATTGTCGATGTTGAACTTCATAACTGCACGATCAAGACGCTGGGCAAGATCATCGTCAACAAGGGAGCGATTTCCGGTGGCTATTACACGGCCCTTGGCGGGATAGAGGCCAGGAAGATCGGTTCCCCCGCTTCGGTCCGGACAAAACTCACCGTCGGCATGGATTACCGTGATGCGGAGGAACTGGAGCGTTTGTTTGCCGAACTGGAACAGAACCAGAAACAGATCGGGATGACGCAATCCTTGCAGGAGATCGGGGAGTTGAGGCAGATCAGGGCTGCCCTGACGGACAGTATTTACGCCATCCGCACCAAGACGGACCCGAGGGCGAATCCGAAGATAAATGCACGGGCGGTCCTTTACGATAACGTACTCCTGTCTACCGGAACGCTGAACGAAGAAGTCAAAGAGCAGAAGGAAGGTCCGCTCAGCATCATTGAAAACACCATCGAAGGGGGGCTGCGCTATATGTCCATGACCAGCCTGGACGTCAAGGCCAGCGACATCGAAATGGCCTTTGCCAGGGAGCAGAAAGGCTGAACAGGAACGGCGGCATCATGCCACGAAGACGCCTGTGAGATCCGTTATTGTTCCCCTGTTTCCGGTTCGCACCACCATCTCCCGATTGATCATCTCTTTGTCGCCCGCAAACGCAACCGTAAGATAATTCCTTGTCAGCCCGCGGCAGAAGCCGCTTTCCACATCATAACCCTGCACCAGGACCCGCAATTCTTTTCCCAGATTCCTTGTCAAAAACGCCCTCTTCTTTGCTGTCGCAATGTTCCTCAGGCGCTCCGCCCGACCTTTTATGACGTGCCCCGCCACCTGATCAGGCAGGTCAGCCGCCCTGGTGCCGGGACGGCGAGAGAAGGGAAAGACGTGCAGACCGGAGAACGGCAACTCCTCAACCAGTCGCATGGTCTCACTGAATTCCTGCGCGCTCTCGCCCGGAAAACCGGCGATTACATCAGCACCGACAAACGCGTCCGGCAGGGCAGGGGTGATCCTGCTCATCAACTCCCGGAAAAATGCGGCCGTGTAACGCCTGCCCATGCGGCTGAGAACCGCGTCGCTGCCACTCTGCAAGGGGAGGTGCAGATGGGGGCAAATGATTTCCGACCGCGCCATCAGCGCAAGGAGTTCTCCACTCACCTCGTTGGGTTCCACTGATCCGATGCGCAGGCGCGCCACCAAGCGCTCGGCGTCGATGCACCGTACCAGCTCGGTCAGGGATGAAGGGGAGGGGAGGTCAAGGCCATAGGCCCCCAGGTGAATGCCGGTCAGCACCACCTCACGGTAACCATTGGCGGCCAGGTTCCTGATCCCCTGCATGACGTCGTCCACCTGGACGCTGCGGCTTCTGCCGCGGGCATAGGGGACGATGCAGTAGGCGCAAAAGGAATCACAGCCGTTCTGGACCTGGAGAAAGGCGCGGGTGTGCTCGGCAAAGCTGGAAAGCGCCAGCGGTTCGACGACCTGTTGGGCGCTGATGTCCGAGACACGGCTTTCTCCCGTTTCCACCAGGGCGATGATGTCCTGTTTTTCCCTGTTCCCCAGGACACTGTCCACTTCGGGGAGTTGCTCCAGCTCTCCCGGCGCAACCTGGGCGTAACAGCCGGTTGCCACAATGCGGGCACCCGGATTCAGGCGTCGGGCGCGTCGGGCCAGGCGGCGGGTTTCGGCATCGGTGCGGGCCGTAACCGTGCAGGAGTTGATCACGTAGATGTCGGCCTGCCCGGTGAACGGAACGATCGTATAGCCGGCTTTGGTGAACTGCTCGCCCATGGCGGCCGATTCGAACTGGTTGGTCTTGCACCCCAGTGTGGCGATGGCGACGCGTTTCATGTAGTTGGAACATCCTCGTATAGTTTTTTCAGTGTCCAGGTGACGGAGCCGGAGACAATGGCGACGGCTGGTCAGGCCAGGCCGAACCTACCTCGACAGATGCCCATAATGCCCCATCCCGGGGTTGTTGTCAAAAAATGGATAGTGGGAGGGGAGCGGTAATCTGGCGGTACATTCCGCCCTAGAGGGCAAAGAACGGCCGTTT
>JAATGX010000235.1 GCA_015688915.1 Desulfuromonadales bacterium | reverse complement strand
TGCTGGATCAGCCGCTTGCCAAGCTGGAGCCGCAGGTGCTGATCCTCCTGCGGTTGGGCCTGTACCAACTGGTCTATCTCGACCGCATCCCCGAATCCGCGGCCGTCAACGAGGCGGTCAACCTGACCAAGCTGTCGATCCCCCGCGCCGGCGGGCTGGTCAATGCCGTGCTGCGCAATTACCTGCGCCACAAAGATACGATCACCTTTCCCGATCCGGTCACGACTCCGGCCGCCTCCATCGCGGCCCGCCATTCGCATCCGGAATGGCTCGTCAAGCAGTGGTTCAGCCAATTGGGAGAGAAGGAGACGGAGCGCCTGGCCGAGGCGGCCTCGTGCCAGCCCCCTCTGACGCTGCGCGCCAATACCTTGCGGACCACACGCGACGCCCTGCTGGCCATGTTCGAGGCGAACGGCATCAGCGTTGTGCCATGCCCCTTTTCGCCCCACGGCATCCGGGTCGAGGGGCGCCACTCGATCACCGGCCTGCCCGGTTTCCGCGAAGGGCTGTTCGTGGTGCAGGACGAGGCCTCCCAGGTGGCCGGCATCCTGCTGGACCCGCAACCGGGGGAACGGGTGCTGGACGCCTGCGCCGCACCCGGCGGCAAAGCGACCCATTTGGCCCAGATGATGGACAACCGGGGCGAACTGCTGGCCATGGATGTCTCGGCAACCAAGCTCCCGCTGATCCTGGAAACGGCGCAGCGGCTCGGCATCGCCATTGTCAGCACCCGCGTCGCCGACCTGCTCAAAACCAACGCCCTCCCGGCAGACGCCTTCGACCGGGTCCTGCTGGACGCCCCCTGTTCCGGACTGGGGGTCATCCGCCGCAACCCGGAGGCCAAATGGCGGCTCCAGCCGGCCGACATCACCCGTCTGGCCGCAACCCAAAAGATCATGCTGGCGAACGCGGCCAGGATGCTGAAACCGGGTGGAACCTTGCTCTATTCCACCTGTTCCACCACCTTGGAGGAAAACGAGCAGGCGGTGCAGGATTTCCTTTCGCATCACCCCGGTTTCGTGCTAGAAAACCTTAACGAACTCTTTCCTTCTTACGCCGAACTTTTTACGCCCGCCGGCATGTTCCGGGCGTGGCCCCATTGCCACGCAATGGACGGGTTCTTCGCGGCGCGGCTGCGGAAACGGTAAGACTATTTCTCTCACTCGCTCACTTCCGTTCGCTAGAGCTCACAGAGGACACAGAGAACATCAACACAGTGTAAAGAATAAAGGCTTTCGGTTTAGATTCTGTTTTTCTCCGTGTGCTCTGTGAGCTCTGTGAGAGAACGCTTTTGACGGTTTGGAGGTGTTTACCACATGAAAAAGATCGCCCCATCCATCCTTTCGGCTGACTTCTCCCGCCTCGGCGACGAGATCCGCGCCGTTGAGACCGCCGGAGCCGACTATATCCACATCGATGTGATGGACGGCCATTTCGTCCCCAACATCACCATCGGCCCACTGGTGGTCGAGGCGGCCCGCCGGGTGACCGCCCTGCCGCTGGACGTGCACCTGATGATCGAAAACCCGGACAGCTATATCCCCGATTTTGCCGCCGCCGGGGCGGACATCATCGTGGTACACGCCGAGGCGGTCCATCACCTGCACCGCACCGTTCAACTGATCAAATCCCTGGGCAAAAAGGCCGGGGTCTCGCTCAATCCGGCCACCCCGCTCACGGTACTGGAATACGTGCTGGGCGACCTGGACCTGGTGCTGCTGATGACCGTCAATCCCGGTTTCGGCGGCCAGAGCTTCATCGAGGCCTGTCTGCCCAAGATCCACTCCCTGCGGGCCATGCTGGACCGGCACGGCAGCGAGGCGGAACTGGAGGTTGACGGCGGCGTCAAAACCGCCAATATCGCCCGGATTGCCCACGCCGGGGCGGATGTTTTCGTGGCCGGCAGCGCCGTGTTCGGCAGCCCCGATTACCGCGCCACCATCACGGAGTTGAAGCGCCTCGCCCACGAGCCGCTCCTGTAGCACGACCGCCGCGAACCGACAGATCTCCCGCCGCAGGTGCCTGTTTTAGAAACTGGTTTTTAGAAATTGTGTTTATCTGCGAATTGGAGTAGATTTGCCGATCATGTCAGATAGCGTGCTCATCATAGACGACTCCGAAGCGATCCGGGAACGGATTATCAGGACCCTGGAGTCCTTTGACCTCTTTGCCCGTTTCTACGAGGCCGAAGACGGTCTGGAAGGGTTCAAGAAACTGCTCTCCTCGCCGGTCGACATCATCCTCTGCGACCTGGAGATGCCCCGCATCGACGGTTTCAAGTTCCTGAGCATGCTGAAATCGCGGCCGGACCTGCAGGATGTGCCGGTGATCATCCTGACCGGCATGAACGACCGGGAGCTGAAGATCAAGGGGCTTGAACAAGGGGCCAGCGACTACGTCACCAAGCCCTTCGACCCGGAGGAACTGGTGGCGCGGGTCAAGGTGCACCTCAAGATCAAACATCTGCAGGATGATCTGAAACGCTCCAACGAACTCCTGCTTGAACTTTCCAATACCGACCACCTGACCGGCCTGTTCAACCGCCGCTACCTGATGGATGCCCTGGACCGGGAGCTTCAGCGCTGCGTCCGCAAGGATGGTTGCCTGTCGCTGATCATAATGGACATCGACCATTTCAAGCGGATCAACGATACCCATGGCCACCTGCAGGGTGACGTGGTGTTGCAAAAGGTGGCGCTGAACTTGCAAAAGGAGTTGCGCAGCTACGATATCGCCGCGCGCTACGGCGGCGAGGAGTTCGTTGCCGTGTTGCCGGACGCCACCCCCAATGAAGCGCTCTTCGTGGCCGAGCGGATACGCCAGTCGATCCAGGGAATCAAGTTCAGCGGGGCCTTGACCTCACTCTCCATCACCGTCAGCCTGGGGGTCGCCACCTTCCCGACCCGCAACTGCGCCACCGTGGACGAGTTCCTGAAACAGGCCGACGACGCCCTGTACCAGGCCAAGGCCGACGGCCGCAACCGGGTTGAGTTTTTCGAATTGCAATTGCACCAAGGGGTACCCCGATAATGGATCTCACACCTGAAGAGCAGTGCCTGATCTCCGAATTCCGCAAACTCTCCCCCTCGGGCAGGGACGAACTTCTGACATATGCCACCTCCCTGATGCGTCAAGCAGGGCCCGAAACCCGGCCGGGAACGGAAAATACTCCGAACCAGTGCCGGATCAAGAAGCCCGAACAGCGGCCGGAAGCGGACAACAATCCCATCTTCACCGAATAGCCCTGTTCCGGCCACCCAATGGAACGTCGAACTGCCCGCCGCCACACGCGACCGCCGCTGATGCCCGCGTCAGCCCGACCGGAGTGGCGTTTTCGTTTATAGTTTATTACGGTTTCAAGTCAATGATGAAATCCACCTTTGAATACCGGGTCACTCCCGGGCCTTCAAAGAATATATCAGAGGAATGTTACATGAAACGTCTTGCCCGCTACACGCTTTTCACCATCGCCCTGATCGCGGCCGCTGTCCATCCTTCATCCGCGGAATCATTCAAAAAGCTGAACAAGCCGCCGCTTGCGGAACGCTGGTTCGGGATTTACGTCGGCAGCGAACGGGTCGGCTTCTACCGGCAGAACATCACCGAAACCGCCGAAGGGTACCTGATGGAGGGGGACGGCAGCGTACGCATGAACGTGATGGGCTTCTCCAAGGAGGCCTCGTCGCACGAAACCTACTGGGTGGAAAAAAACCTTGCCTTGCGTTCCTTCGAGGTGGACCAGACCGTCAGCGGCGTCCTGTCGCGCCTGTCCGGCAAGGTCAATGACGGCATCATGCGAAGCAAAAGTGAAAGCAACGGCAAGATCATTGAAAAACAATTCAGATTCAAAGGGGACATCGTTCCCGGTCCGGCGCTGAACCTCTATCCCATGATGCGGGAAATCGTCACCGGCAGGCCCCAGAAGGTCGTGACCTTCGATCCGGAAGAGGTCAAGCTCAAGGAGGTAACCATCACCGTGCTGGGCGAGGGGCGCATGCCTGATGGCCGGCCGGTCCTGAAGCTGCGCAATACCCTCTACCCCTTTGTCAACAACGACATCATGATGGACAGCCACGGCAACACCCTCATGGAAACGGTTCGCGAAGGGCTGGTGACGACCAGGGCCGAGGATCCCAAGGTATTGGGGGCCTTTGTGGGAGGCGTCGCACTGTCCAAGAAAGACCTGATCTACGATTTCAGCCTCGTTCGGGCCGAGCCGGCCATCAAGGACCAGAAGCGGTTGACCGGCCTGGCGGTGGAGGTAAGCGGCTGGAACGACAACATTCCTCTTCTGCAGGAAGGCGGGCAACTGGTGGAGAAGAACGGTGCGGACCGCATCACCGTCAAGACCGGCTCCCTGGCTCCGGCCGCCACGGCCAGGCCCGTCGTACCGTCTGATACATATCTGCAATCGGCCGACAAGATCGAGTCCGACGCACCGGAGATCGTGGCCAAGGCCAGAGAACTGGCAACCGGCAGAAAGGACCGGGAGGATGTGGTCCGAACGCTGGCGTCATGGACGGCCGGCTGGCTGAGGGATACCGTGGATGACGGCGGCGGCGCCTTGGTGAGCTTCAAATCCCGCGTCGGCAACTGCCAGACCCATGCCCGTCTCTATACCGCCCTGGCCAGGGCGGCCGGTATACCCACCCGTTTTGTCTCGGGCCTGGTTTACCAGGAAGGAAAGGGGTTTCTCTATCACAGTTGGGCCGAAAGCTTCATCACCGACCGCTGGGTGGCCGTCGATCCCACCTACGACCAACTGCCCGCCGACCCCACCCATCTCAAGTTTTTTGAAGGACACCGGCCGGATGACATGGCGCCGATCATAGCCATCATCGGCAGGATAAAGATCTCCGTGCTGGAGACGAAATACAACTGATTGAACGCGACGAAAAGGGCGGAAGACTACGGTTTTCCGCCCTTTTGCGATTGTCTGATCCTGTCGGGATCACCTGATGGCATATTTTATGTAAGGCTTATTGTAACCATTGACGGGCAACTGTCGTCTAACACTGGATACCGGCACGGCTTCCGGACCGGCCGCAAACACACATCCGTACGGAGATGTCATGACCACTCACTCGAATCAGGACCCCAAACGTAACGCCGGGACGGGGCAACCCCGCAGCGGATTGAGGCGCCGCTGGCGGTTCGCCCTGCCGCTGCTCGCCCTGATCGCCGGGGGGATGCACCTGTCCGCCTGCAAGGCGAACCCCCAGGCTGCCAAGGCGACACAGAAAAACACCTCTCCGGCCATGCCGGTCGTGGCCGTACCGGCTAAAATAGGGGACGTGGGGGTCTATCTCACCGGGCTGGGCAACGTCACCCCCCTCAATACCGTCACGGTGAAAAGCCGTGTTGACGGGCAACTCATGGAGGTGCGCTTCCGGGAAGGGCAGAACGTAACCAAGGGAGACCTGCTGGCCGTCATCGACCCGCGCCCCTTCCAGGTGCAGTTGACCCAGGCCGAGGGACAGATGGCCCGCGACCGGGAGCAGTTGAACAATGCCCGCCTCGATCTGGCGCGCTACAAGCAGCTCTGGCAGCAGGATTCCATACCCAAACAGCAGTACGACACCCAGGAGGCGCAGGTACGCCAGCTTGAAGGCTCCGTCAAGGTGGACCAGGGGCTGATCGACAGCGCCAAGCTGCAACTGGTTTACAGCCGCATCACCGCCCCGGCCAGCGGGCGGGTGGGGCTACGCCAGGTGGACGCCGGCAACATCATCCACGCCACGGACGCCAACGGGCTGGTGGTGATCACCCAGTTGCAGCCGATCACGGTCGTGTTTCCCATCCCCGAGGACAACCTCCCCAAGCTGCTCGCCAAGATGAAATCTGGGGTCCGACTTGCAGTGGACGCCTATGACCGCGAACAGAAACAGCGGCTGGCCGGCGGAACGCTCCTGACCCTGGACAACCAGATCGATCCCACGACCGGCACGGTCAAGCTCAAGGCGGTCTTCCCCAACACGGGCAATGAACTGTTCCCCAACCAGTTCGTCAATGCCCGACTGCTGCTGGAGACCCGGCGCAACGCCGTCGTGATCCCGACCGCAGCCATCCAGCGCGGTCCCCAGGGGACCTTCGTCTACCTGGTCAAGGCCGACAAGACCGTGACCCTGCGTCCGATCACCATCGGCGTCACCCAGGGGGATGACGTCTCCGTCAGCGCCGGACTCGCGGCGGGTGAGCAGGTAGTGGTGGACGGCGCGGAACGGCTGCGGGACGGCAGCAATGTGGAGGTGAAGGAGCCGGGCGGCGGGCGGGGCCAAGGCGGTGCGAAAGGTCCGGGCGATCAACAGGGAGCGGGACGGGAATCAAAAAAATCCCCCCTTTGACAAAGGGGGACGAGGGGGGATTCGCCTTTGAAGCTCCTCCGTCGAAATCCCCCTAAATCCCCCTTTTGCAAAGGGGGACTTCACTTCAAAGACTGATTTCAAGGTACTTCATGAATCTCTCCCGTCTCTTCATCATGCGGCCCGTGGCCACCACCCTGTTGATGGTCGCCATCCTCCTGGCCGGCGCCGTGGCCTACAAGCAGTTACCGGTTTCCGCCCTGCCCCAGGTGGACTACCCGACGATCCAGGTGCGCACCTTCTACCCCGGCGGCAGCCCGGATGTGGTGGCGACCTCGATTACCGCGCCTCTGGAACGGCAGTTCGGCCAAATGCCGGGTCTGACCCAGATGACCTCCACCAGTTCGGGCGGCTGTTCGGTCATTACGCTCCAGTTCAGCCTCGAACTCAGCCTGGACGTGGCCGAACAGGAGGTGCAGGCCGGCATCAACGCGGGATCTACCTTTCTGCCCCGCGACCTTCCCAATCCGCCGGTCTACAGCAAGGTCAACCCGGCCGACACGCCGATCATGACCCTGGCGCTGTCCTCGGATTCCCTGCCGTTGTTCAAGGTCGAAGACCTGGCCGACACCCGTTTTGCCCAGAAGATTTCCCAACTGCCGGGTGTCGGCCTGGTCAGCATCAGCGGGGGCCAGCGACCGGCGGTACGGGTCCTCGCCAACCCCACGGCCCTGGCCTCCTACAGCCTGACCATGGAGGACCTGCGCAGTTCCATTGCCAGCGCCAATGTCAACCAGGCCAAGGGGTGCTTTGACGGACCGCGTCAGGCCTACATCATCGGGGCCAACAACC
>JAATGX010000022.1 GCA_015688915.1 Desulfuromonadales bacterium | reverse complement strand
GAGGTCGTACCCGGTCCCGCCGTACTGGATGTTGGGAAACACGTTGGCCAGGCGCAATGCGGCCGGTCTGTCCCAAGCGAACACCACGCTGCAGTACACCCCGTCAACTTGGGACGGGGAAGTGGGGTTGAGGATCACCGTATCGCCCTGGGCCTTGTGCCAAGCGCTGAGTTTCATCAGGGCCAGGTTGACCTGTTTACCACCTATGTCGATCAGGCCGATTCGCATGGTTATCGTGTCCTTACGTTCCATATACGCCGAATGGTTTTAGGATCTCCCGACGTGACGAGACTAGCTGCGTATCCGCACTCATGGCACTGTGCGGTGGCATGATGTTTATCATTCGGTTCTCTGCCCCATGTCACAGTGATAGTGCAGGAGTTGACTGGGGCCGCTCCGCAATCCGGACACGATAACAAATCATTCGACTCAGGTTTCGTCATACGCTTCGCTCCTTCAATTCAGCCGTTACGCTACCAACAGCGGCCGATGTGCCGCTTTTTCAAAAGACAATTGTTGTTGACCTCGTTTTTGACCCCATGCAGCACTATTTATCCACAACACCTCTGTCCTGGCATGACCTCCGTCGGTATATGTAGGGCTCTCCTCATAGTGCCAATCGTAATAGAGTCGATCATACAAGTCGGACCTATATGCAGAAAGGACGACCATCCCCTTGAGCCTATGGAGCACTTCCGCCAGTTGGCAATGGTCATCGTCTGTCATTTCATGGCGGTAGTATTTGCCCGACCGACTATCCAGCACATACGGGGGGTCAACATAGAACAGAGTATGTTCGTCATCCATTCGGGGAATCAGACGCAGTGCGTCAGTATTTTCGATAACGACACCTGTCAGGCGTTCACGATAAATTGGAATCAGCCCTGGTAATTTGATGAACGTACCAACCCTTGAACAAAAACCATCGCTGTTTACTCTCGTATCAAATCCGCTTTTGTTCATGAGCCCTTTGCCGAACATGCCTAACCAAGCCTTTATGAGCGTGCGCCTAGTCTGTTCAACAGGACAGTGAGCAGGCACATATGCCGCGTCATACTCATCACGGGCGTATGGTGTTGCTTCGAGAGCCATTCGCAATTGATCCGATTGTCCTGGATCCCGTAACACCCTGAAGAGATTGACCAGCTCCTTATCCATCTCGTTATATATTTCTGTGCGAGACCGCTTTTTACGTAACAGTACAGAGGCTCCCCCTCCGAATGGCTCAACATAGACCTTGTGGTCAGGGAAAAACTCTATTATCCAGGGCGCCACTCGGAACTTTCCGCCGTGATAGCGCAGTATCGGACGGCGGGGGGGGGCAAAGATGTGTATGGCGTCGTCGTTCACTTTTCCATCTCCATCAGTTTTTGATATGCGTCGGTCAGTTCCCCGGTCCGGTCGGCGGTCAATAGTTTTTCCGGCCGGCATCCATGGGGGCACGTCAACCTGGGGTCATCAGCGGCGCCGTACAGTCGGCAGATAAATGGCCGTTGTTCGTAGATGTCACACTTGCCTGCGAGGGAGTAAGGGCAGTCAAGACTTGTCGCCATCCTCTTGTCCTTCACCCGTGCCCACTCCGCGCGGGTAAACAGGATCGGCCCGCAGCAATCGGTGCAGCCCGGAACACAGGTAAACGTGGGGATTTCCCGGTACAGTGCCCTGATTTTTTTGATAGCTTTCATTGCCTGCTCCGGTTGTTGTCATCGGTTTCGCCGAAAAACATCTCCCACGGCTCGGCCGTGGCGGTTTGTGCTGGTGGCGGTTCCTGCTGTTTGTTCTGAGCAGCTATCTTTCGAGCCTTTCTGACTTCGGCCTCAATCCTGGCGGCGTAGCGATCGCGGAGGGCGGGCGTCTGGGAGTTGTAGCAACCGACCGCTTTCCAGTCGTATCCGTACTTGTCGATGCACTGACGCAGGATCCAGGCGCCGGTCCGGACATTGGTGCAGGGATCCGCGAGGGCATTCCAGCGGGTGGGCCCCAGGGTCGCCGCCCAGGAACTGTTGATCTGCATCAGGCCGAAATCGTAGGTGCCGTTGGTATTTCGGCCGACGGCGCGGGGGTTGAACCCGGATTCGTTTTTTGCGATAGACCAGAGTAACAACGGCGCGATGTCGTATTCCCGGCCCGCCTCCTCGAAACAGAAGGCGTGGGAGAATGCCGGGACGCCGGCTATCAGCAGTATGAGCAGCCAGCGCATTTTAGTCCTTTTGCAGAGGGATAATGTTCGCGATGATGATAGGGCAACCAGCCTTCACCCACGCCACAACCTCATCGCCGCCATTCTCGGCAACCCAGCTCTTGATTGCTTCCACAACCTTCTTGGTAAGGGTGCCGTCATTGAGGTCCCAAACGTAACAATTTCCATACAAGTCTCCTATCCTGTAGTAGACCAAATACTCCCAGCTTTTCGCCATTCCGTTTCCCTCCTTGTCAGTAGTCCGCTTCACAGTCGTCTTTCCGTGGGCACTACCAACACCTTGCCGGCGATGATCGTTGCTTCGTCTCCCGCTCTCAGAATCCGATGTTCGCTCTCCACCCGTTTCCACGCTTCACCGCACCTTGGACATTGGAAATGTCCGGGCGGCAACTCACCGCCGATGGGTGTCCGGCAGAATTCTTCCAGGTCGGCTGTATGGCCGCATTTGCAGGTGATGTTTATGCACATGTCGTCATTTGACCTGTTTAATGTTGATTATTGTCTCCTTGGTAAGGACTATCTGAATTTTCCGCGCGGGCTTGATTAATATGCATGGAAAATGCGATTCGTCGGCAATAGGCGCCTGTTTTGCCCACTCCATGCATGCCGACTCACCAGCCAGACCGATATGGCTTGTTTCGTCTGTAACATACCCCGTCACCTTTTGATCAATTGTGGTATTTCCATCTTTATCAAGGCATAGCAAGTCGTTAAGTCTCAAATCCACCCTCTCAGTAGAAAGGTTACCGTAGCCTTCTAAAGTCACATAACACCCTTCGACAATTGAGGATGTATAATCGTTTGGCATTGTCGCTGGCCCATGGATTCTTGCAATCATGGGCTGTAGATTGTTCCTCGCTTTCGGGGAAGTATCAAAATAAGCCCCTGATTCAAGCGTGGCATTCAAGAAAGAAACGGGCAAATAAACAGTCTTTGGTACTGCGGCGCAACCAGAGAGGAGTGCTGCAAGGGTGATCACCAGAATCTTACGATTGAGCTTTGGCATTTTTGTCCTCTTTTCTTGTCACCATGTGACGGTGTAGGTAAGCACTGCCGCGGCAGTCCAATAGCCGACCATGCGCCAGTTGTGCAGGCCGCCCAGGGCATAGATGCCGGCGGACGCCGCCTGCAGCACGATCATGACGGTCGGGAGTAGGCGCGGGGAGATTGTCATGGCGGTGCCCTCTGGAAAGTTGAAGACTCGGCAACTGGTTGGTGGAAGAGATCCAGATACTCCACGGGTCGTTCCGTGGTCCACTCGGGGGTGGGTGGTATCACCCATACCGGCGTCTCGTGGCTGGCCAGGGTGAAGGTTTCGCCAAGGGCGTTCTGGAGCAACGCCAAGTTGATCTGGTCGAATATTCTCCGTGCAGTCTCTGGCGGGATCATGTTACCGATTCTCTCGCGCCAGGCCTTGTCTGAGTTCCCGGCGAGTTTTAACGGCCGGCCGTCAGGCATCCGGATCGGACCAGACTGGAGCGCCATCAGTTCCAACGTGGTCAATGGTCTATGCCATGTACCGTCCAGGGCAATGATGATCGGGGGAGGGTCAAGGCGGTCGTCGGGGCCGGGGATCCGCCCGTCGGCCACGGCTGCCGGGCCGGAGTGAATATCGAGCGCCCCGAACACTGTTGATGCGGTTTCGTCGAAGCCCTGAACGCCCAGCGGTCCCTTGGTATTACCGCGTGGGGCGCAGGTCAAGCGGGGATCGGGAATGGAAGCCTGGCAGGCGTGAAGGTTCATGGCTCCAATCACCGCATTACTGGCGTCGTCCCATGGCATGATGCCGTAGGTGCCCTCTCTGGGGGCGCAATTAATCCGGTGATCGGCAATGACTGAAGGGCCGTTGTTGGCGGTTGTGCGGGCAGCTCCCACAACTGCCGGTGATGTCTCATCCATCCCGAGTACGCGCATGTAACCTCTACGTGATTCGGTGTCAAGGCGGGTGTCCGCGATGGCCTGCGGGCCGTTGGACACCCCCACGCCCTGGCCACCGGTTACGGCTCCGCTGGTTTCGTTCATCCGGAGCACGCCGTAATTGCCTGGATGTGGTTTGTGGTTCAGGCGGCAGTCGGCTATTGCCAATGCGCCGCTGCCGAAACGGGTACCGGTAATACATGGCGCGGGATCGTTGGTGTCGGATACCCGAAACATATTGCTGTGCCGGTTCTCGTTTGCCTTCAGACGTGGATCAGATATTGATGGAGCGCCACACTGAATATCAGTATCACCGGTAACGGTCGGCGCCTGGTCGTCCCATTTGACAACCCGGTACCGGTTCGGGTAGACGCCTTTTGATTCGGGGAGCCGGGCATCGTTGATACAGATACCACCTGAACTCGGCCCGGTTCCACCTGCAACCGTATCGGCCGTCTGGTCATAAGAGCTGATTTTATAGCCTTTTACCGAGGTGGAGCCGGTGACGGTGACACCTTCCCGCTCCCATTCCTGCACTCCCCACGGTCCGCCTCCGCGCGGCTCATGGACCAGCCGGTATTCCTCCGGGTTGATCTTCTGCAGGTCCCGCCAATCGCCCCCGGCAGGGATCAAGGCCAACCGCGTCCAGGTCAGAAATTGAAGCCGCGGCAAGCGGTGCATTGGTCCCATGCTCGGATCGTCGGGCAAAGGTAGCGGCCCGATGATGTCGCCGATGGTTTTGAGTGGCAGCTTTGGCGGTTGATAGACGAACGGTTTGCAGCGCGTCTGGTGGCGGGCGATCAGCAGGTACCGCCGGCGCCGCTGTCCGAGGCCTCCGATCTCACCGCAGCAGTGGTCTGTATCGTGGATGGCGTAATCATGTTGTTTAAGGAGTTGCTTGATTTCGTCCAGAAGGAATTTTCCCCTGGACTTGATACGCGGCACATTCTCAAACAGAATAATGCGCGGGGGAGCGGCGGCGAACGCCTCCAGTGTGAGACGTACCCCTCTCACAGTCAGTCTGTTGAGCGCTTGGTATTTCAGAGATTGGCTGCTCGCGTTTGGCAGCAACCCCGAAAGCCCTTTGCATGGTGGGCTGGTCAGTACGATATCCGGATACCGGCCGCCCGCAGCGGCCAGGATATCGGCAGGGGTTGCCTCACGCCAGTCAGCCGGTGGTTCACAGCCGTGAAACTCCCGGTACTGGCCACGGTCAAACAAGTCCCTGCAGGTGATCGATGAGCCGGTCAGGTTCCGGTAATCTTCACAGGCCATCGGATCCACGTCGATTGCGCCGATGTTGTGAATCAGGCCGGGAACCCCCATCCATGTGGCGCGGGACTTTGCGCCGCCCATTGCGCCGCCGCCGACGCCGGCAAAAAGGTAGAATGCGGTGTGTATAATCGGTTTATGGTCTGTAGCTGTGGCCATGATGTTCTCCTACGGTGTAGTCGGTGCCGGTGGTGTCGATATCCGGTACTTCGCCGCGATGCTGGCAATTGTATTGTATGCCTGATCCAGGACCGCCCGGTCTGCCGCGGTCATGGTGACCTGGCCAGTGATCCGCTGACAGTCGGCCAGCATGGCGGACAGATCGGTTGACAAGCTGCTCGCCTTGTAGCTCCGGTAGCCGTACCAAGCGCCGGCCGCCGCAAGCAGAACGAGCAGAATCCCGCTTATCGATCCCCTGTTGTTTCTTATTGCTGTAATCATCTCATCCCCCTTTGTCCGGCCCGTTAAGCCCCATTAGGGCTTAATAAGCCCGGATGTTTCCGCTAAATGGTCCCGTCAAGCCTTTACGGGCCTTAATGGGGCTTATCAAGGCCCACATTGACGTTCCGCACAAATCCCGGAGGCCCGACAAGCCCCGGCTGGTTACAGTTGACTCTGAAAATCCTGGATCGCTGACAACAGGTTCTGTCGGCCCGGGTCGTCACCGACCTTCGGGATCACCCTCCCCTCCTCTTCGCCGGTCGATGCCAGGGGTTGCGGCACCGCTGTCGGGCTCTGCACCCTACCCTCCTCAAACGGATTGAGGGACGGTGCCGAGAGGAACGCCTGGTCGAGCATCAGCCGGGCGGTAACAGAGGAACCGCCGTGGCCGAACCGTTCGCCGTACCGCACGAGGAACCGGTATAGCGGATCACTGTCGTCGAACGAAACTTTGACGGTGACCTTGGCCATGGCGCTTACCTTCCGTTGACCAGGTAGCCGTAGCCCCTGACGTTGGCGAACTCCGGCGCCGGCGGCACGATGACCTCGCCATCGTAGGATTCGCTCAGATAACGCTCCACGTGGTAGGCGCCCCCCCCGGCCAGGATGATGGTGTTCTCCCGGTTGAGGGCCGTGTCGTGGTTCGACATGAGGAGGTTGACCAGCTCCTCGGTGTAGCTGGCCAAGGCCTCCCGGATGTGCGGGGTCAGGTCGATCTCTTTGCCGGCGTACCGGAACAGGCCGCCTCCCTGGACGATGTAGCCGTTCGCCTCGGCAAGGGCGATATCGGTACCGACCAAGCCGTGAATTCGATTCTTGAGGCGTTTGGCGGCTTCTGACAACCCTTTCCCGGTGTACTGCCGGCTGCCGGCCCGGGTGGGCTTGCCGTTCTGGTAGGTGAGGACGATGGCGGTGCCGAAGCCGACGTCCAGGATCGTGCCGGACCCGGGCGTCTCGTGACGCGACACGTGATCGGCCAGTATGCCGACGCCCTGGCTCAACACGGTGACGTCGGCGAAGTGTGGGAGGAGCACTTCTTTCACCCGGCCCTCCAGAGCCCTGAAGTCGCCCAGGGGCAGGCCGATGGTCAGCTTCGTCTCTTTCAGATCCTCGATGCCCGCCAGGTACGCGGCATGCTGGGTCAGGATTGGCATGCGGCCGACCAGCCATGTGGTGTTCCGCTGGATGTTGCCACCCTCCGCGCCTCCCTTGATGGCGGCTATGGCATCGTTACCGGCAATGTAGCGGAGCCCGGCGTGTTCGTAGACCTGGGCGGTTCCCTCGCCGAAGTCAATGCCGCTGGAGGTGACGGGTTCGGGGATGATGATGGTGGGGAATTTCTGGGGCACGCCGTCCGAGAGGAATTTGACGTCTCCGAAGCCCACGTCCGTGATCAGGTTTTGCATGTATCAATCTCCTTTTTCGTTGGAATGGTGAAGCGAGTCCTTTATTGCATCGAACAAGATCCTCAACATGTATTTGGTGTCTCCATCCTCGATCAGTGCGATGATCTTCGTGACCGCACTGGTGAGGAGTTGGTGTGTCCGCTTCTGACTGATTTTGAGTGTCGCGGCAATCGCCCGCTCGCTCAGTTTCCCATCCCGTTCCAGCCCCAAGGCCAGTTTCAACACCTGAGCCTCCTTTACCGACAGTGCTGGAGCACCCCACTGGTAAATGATCCGACAGTAATCCACGCGAGGTTCTCGACTGTCATAAATCCCGAAAAGCTCTACTTCGTCGCTGGTGCATCTTGTTGTGGGAATTGATCTCGACCGGTTTTGTTGGTTGAAAATTCCCCAAAACGTCTTGCGGAACTCTTCAGAGTTGGTGTCAGGACTACGCCTGATGGCTTTTAGGGCGGCCATCACTGCGTTTTGCATGTAGTCCCTTGCCTCATAAGCTGAAATGCTCTCCAGACGCCGTGCATGTGACGCGATGACTTTGCTCTTCGTTACCCAGCCGATTGCCGCATCCGGTTCCATGCTCACTCCAGGTCTCACTGCACCTCGCGCCCGCGCGCGTGTCTTTTTATGGTTAAAATACGGTTAAAAAACGGTTAGCGCTTGTGGAAAACTCGCTAACTAATCAGTATCTTTATATGTTTGGCGCCCCCCCAGTGGGTCATAAGTCGCATTTCGGTGGGTCATAAGTCGCATTTCGGTGGGTCATAAGTCGCAACCCGCAAAATCTGTGGATAACTGTAAAACTATTTGAAATATCTGTTAAATTTACACTTTCGAGGTGGGTCATAAGTCGCACCGGTGGGTCATAAGTCGCACGTCGGTGGGCCATAAGTCGCATAACAACGCTAATTGATTGATTTGAAGTGCCTCTATTCGATAATGATGGGTCATAAGTCGCACGGTCGGGTTCTGGCATCTGTTGCACCGTCTCTGAGATTGCACCCCTGAATGAGGCTCCGTTATGGTCGTTGGACATATGCATGTGCGACTTATGACCCACCTTTCACATTAAATTGCCGCTTAACAGACCAGAGGTTGCCGGCGACCTTCCACACGGTCAGGAAGCTGGCCGCTTGCAGCTCATCCAGAGCTTCGGATAAAGTGCGCCGGAACTCTTTTCTGGGGGACAGGGTGCTGCAAAGTTCCATCAGTGTTTCCGTGCGCACCGGGAACGGCTTTTTGTGAGAGCTCCAGTACAAAAACAGCTTCTTGGCTACGCCGTTCTTGAGGTTGTGATATAATTCCCAGTTAACGCAGGTCAGGAAATTGGGGTCAAACAATAGCCGCATTTCCGGCTCGATCCAGACACGCCACATTTTCAGCGGTACCTGTTGGCCGCTGTCAGACTGGATGTAATATTCGATCTTCCGGATCAGAGATACGTTCACCCCGCCACTATCCAGGCGGGAAGAGAACACCTTGAGACCTGTCGCGGCCATGCGGTCCATAACGACTCGCAACCTGTTGTAGCCCTCCCCGTTGGTGGGCCAGTGAATGTCTTGCAGGAATTTTCTGGGTAGAAACACTATCGGTTCTCCCAACCGAACGTCACGCGCCAGATACAGCAGATGCATCCATACCCGCTCATCGTCCTGCCGTAACTCCTCGCCTTGGTAGTTGATCGTTCCGTCTCCGATCACCGCAATTTCCTTATTTTTGTAGTGCTGCCGGGGAGTATTCCTGTTCCGGCACGTGAACAGGGCGCTTCGTACAATCTCGTTTGGTAACTGACGCTGTGTTGGAACGCAGAAAGGCAAAAAGAGTTGTAACCGCAGTTCTGCATCTGCCGCCTTTTCCGAGAGCCACTTAGGAATTATTTCAGGCGCTGGGTTATTGATCACGCCTGTACCTGTTGCGGTTCGTGGTTGTTTTTTCTCGATTCCAGCCACTGCTTAACATCGCTCGCCAAGTAGTAGCGACTACGTTTGCCCATATCCAGCGGTTGCGGCAACTTCCCCGCTTTTCGCCAGTTCCACCACGTGACCTTCGACACTCCGAATGATTTCCGCAGTTCCTCGTCGGTTATCAGGTCAACGGTTTGCACTTCTTTCACGGCGGCCCCGGTCATACATATCTCCCGAATTCAAGTAGTTGGACAGTTACAGCAATTGTCGGCTCAAGTATTTCCGGTGGAGTTGTGTCCATCTCTTCACGCGGCCACCTGCTGTTCTCACGATTTTTTTTGAGGGGCTTGCGATGTCCTGCTGATACGACTCTCTGGCGGTCTACCGCTGGTTTTTTCCCGGCACGCGGGCAACCATCGCAGGCATATGAGCGCTGCGGGCATTGGCTAGGATTGAACCGACCGTTGAGACGTTCGCAATAAATCGTGTGTTCGGCCAGCCATGCTTCAAGTAGTTGGTTGTCCATTTTCATTGCACCCCACAATTAATCTTTAGCCTTGCTTGCCTTCACACGCACTGCACAGATCATCCTCGATCCAACTGCAACCGTCACCACACGCGCAGCGCTCAGTACATCCGCAAATCCGGCAGAACCGGATACCGATAACGCTCATGTCGGGCCGAGGGAGGGCGCCTGGATCATTCAGGGCTTCGGTGAGGATCCCGCCCATGATCTCCAGGCCTTCGACATCGGCGGCCATGAAGGCCTGGTGCGGCTCGGTACCGTTGAGAAACCCGATGGCGCCGATGGCATGTACAATTCCAGCAATACCGAATGCCCGTTGCTGTTCTGGTGTCAATTGATCCCAACAGGTGACGGGGTTTAAGAGATTGGCGATAGCTTTGAGCCTCCCCATGGATGAATCCAGGGGATTCCTGACAGGCGAATCATCATGCGGCATGACGCACCTCCTCGAGGGTCGTTCCGACCCCGGCAATAACTGTGTTGATCGCGCTGTTTTGGTCACGATCATGGAGCGTTCCACACGCCGAACACAGCCATTGCCTTACCGACAGTCCTGCTCTGCCTTGCGGCCCGGTTTGAGCGCCGCAGGTCGAGCAGATCCTGGTGGAATTCCTGGAAACAGGTTCGAGGTATTGCCTACCGCCTGTACGGCTCTTGTAGGCCTGCATTCCTCGAAGCTGCCCGTGACCGGCACTGGCCACGGATTTTCCGAAAACCCTGCGGCTAGACCCCATGGCTAAAGCGAGGGGGATTGCGCCGCAAATTTGTTGCTTCATGGTGATCTCCTGTTACGGTTTTATTTGCCGCGGTTCGAGCCATGTTTAAAAGCTGCACCGTTACCGGCAGTGTTTTTTCCAGCACCTCCGGGGGGAGAGATTCCAACTGCTCACGCGGCCAATCCTTCATTCGGCGTCCGCGTCCCTTTTTGATGGGTTTTGGTGTTGCCGGCATCCGGTCATGCGGGGCACGCGGGCACCCTTGGCAGACATACATGCGCCGTGAGTACGACCGGCACCAATCAGGGCTGAAGCGGCCAGCCAGGCGCTCACACCAGATGGTGGCGTTTGCGGCCTGCCATGCGGCTACTATCGAGTTGTTAATTTGCTGGTTGTCCATTTTGGCCTCTGCGACCTTACAGGCTTTCGTTGACTTGATAGGTTTTTGTTGTTACAAATAGTCTATGAAGATCACATTTGATCCGGCCAAGAACGCCCGAAACATCTCCGAGCGGGGTTTGTCGTTTGAGATTATCGCTGCTCTGGAGTGGGACAGCGCGATGATCAAAGAGGACACCCGCAGGGAATATGGTGAAAGACGGTTTAGGGTTTTTGGGGCTATCGCGGGTCGCCTTCATGCGGCCGTCATTACTCCCAGGGGTGATGCCATCCATGTGATCAGTCTCCGAAAGGCGAACAACAGAGAGGTGAAAGAGTATGGCAACCCATAAGCCGAACCCATATCTTGTAGATGAAGAAAATCCGGAATGGGCCGCAGAAGATTTCAAAAAGGCCCGTCCTGCCCGTGAGCTATTGCACGAGATTTTCAGTAAGGATGTTGCTGATGGAATGTTGGCCCCTAAGACAGGCCGGCCACTGGGAAGCGGCGTCAAATCCTCCACCACCGTCCGTTTCGACAAGGACATCCTGGATACCTTCAAGGCCACCGGCAAGGGTTGGCAGACCCGCATGAACAATGCCCTACGCGAGTGGTTGAAGACGCATTCTCCGGCGTAGGTCATAGTCCCACCCTCACACCTTCCTCTGCCTTATCAGGGCTCTTGGCATACCCTCTCCAGATGTGATGCCCCTCTTCGCACCCCGCGAAGAATGCGTCAGACTCCACCGTTCCAAGCTTATAAGGATTGTTTTTTGATATTTCGATGTCGGCAAAACGATAGATCAGGGCGGCCATGACTCCTCGTTTGTACTCCAAGCTTCGCGGGTCACGCGGACCGTCGAACGCTTCTGCAAACAGCTTTTCCGCTATCGCTAATTGCTCATCTTTATTGGATGTAATCTGTTCATGCATGGCGTCGTACCTCTAGTAGTGAAGTGATATTCCGTGTTTCTCCTCGACGTCGGGCGACCAATGAGCACGATCAAAATACTGTCGCGCCAGGTCGCGCTCATCACTGCCATGTGAGCTGTAATCGTCTGTGCGCGGTGGAATAGTCGGGTGGTTGACATAACTCTCGATGCCGCAGACATCGGCGATGAAACCGCGTAGCACCTGTGTGGGAGTTAGTTCATACTGTTCGCAAAGGAGAAGAAATTCGTCAGGAAGGGGAAAACTTACGATGCGCTGTTCTTCAAACCGCTTCTTTCGTGCCGCTTCCTTATCGGTGTGGATCTCGTAGATATCGTCTTCATCGTAAAACATCCTTAAATCACCATCGCGGTGCACGAAACGCAGCCCCTGTAAATCGTCTACTGTTATCCGACAGGGATCGTATTCGTCAAAAAGGTCCAGGGCCGCACTTCTCGAAATCAGTTGGGTGTCGCAGTCCGGGGTGTAATATCCCCAGTAGGTTATTGCCCCATCGCGATCCATTTTGACGTATTCCAGCTCTTCACCAACCTCATCTCCATCGGTCTTGACGACTACGACCACGTTAGGCGCCAGGTTGCGGGCGGCAGTGGTAGCCTCCATATCGACCACCACTCCTGTGGCTATCAACCGATCGACAATTTCATCAAACACCTGCAATGTGACGGGCTGGGTCGGAACCTTCCAAATTTCGTTGTTTCGGTCGTGGTAGTTAGCGTATGCGTTCATTGGTGTCTCCCTTGAATGTCGTCTACTCTGTCTCTTCAACCCATAGTCCTTCAGCCTTGAGTCTTGATATGACCTCACCGGATTTTCCCTTCTCCTGCTTACCCAAGAACCTCCCGGTCACCAGACTCACGAAATTTGGCTCCCATCCATTGAGTTCTGCATAACGTTTAACAGAACCATATTTTCTTTTAATATTGGCGGTCACCTTGTTACTCACGATGTAATCCTTGTAATGACTTAATGATTAATTTAGAAGTCTGCTGAATATTTATAATACTAAATATTTATTGTCAAGAAAATTATTTAGAGTCATAAAGAGCAAAATTTGGGTGAGCGGTGAGGTGGTTAGTGGTTAAAACTACAATTGAAAAAATGCGGTAATTTATATAGGAAGACAGTGTGAAAAACTT
>JAATGX010000221.1 GCA_015688915.1 Desulfuromonadales bacterium | reverse complement strand
GCAATGGCAGCATCCACCCCGCACGTCGACGACAGCGGCATCTTCTCCTGGATCTTTCTCGGGTTCTGCGCCCTGATAGTCGTGGCACAGACCATGCCGGCCATCCTGCTCATGCTGGGCATGGCAAAGGGTATGAAGGAAGTCGTGAAAGGCGAACTGAAGACAGCGGAACACAAATAACGGCGGAAGATAATGAAGTGGAATGAATGGTGAAGGGGCCGCAAACAGCGGCCCCTTTCTTTTTATCCGCGCTCAAAGCCAAGCGGCGAGAGGTGGGGTGATGAAGAGGTAACGCTATCCGATTTCGGTCATTTTGTGCACGGCTTTTTCTGCAATCAGCCCCTCGACGGCGGCAATGTATTCCTTGTAGTGTCGGGAGTTCATATGCCGTTCCAGACAGGCCATGCTTTCCCAGTTCTCGTAGAAAATGAACACCGCGGGGTTTTCATTGTCCCGGTGCAACCTGTACTCGATGCACCCCTCCTCTTGCCTTGTCGGCGCAATGAGCTTGAGCACCTCGGTTTTGACCGCCTCAATCGCATCCCTCTGTGCCACGACCTTTGCCACGATTGTCACTTTTGACATGGTTCACCTCTTTTCCAACATGGTGGGAAGTTAGATTCTTTTCCGCGTGGGACGTCAAAAAAGCCCACCAGGCAAGCACCTGGTGAGCTTTCAGTTACAACCATGCACGATCTCAGAACGGGATGTCGTCATCCTGAAAAGGCGGCTCCTCATACCCGCCGCCGCCCGCTACCGGTTCCGAGGTGACATCGCTGCGGCGGCTTTCACCTTTGGGCGAAAGCATCTGCATCTTCTCCCCGACGATCTCGGTGGTGTAGCGCTAGTTGCCGCTGTTGTCCTGCCATTTGCGGGTCTGGAGCCGCCCTTCTATGTAAACGGTCTTGCCTTTGGAGAGGTATTCCCCGGCAATTTCGGCCAGCCTGGCCCAAAGGATGATGCGGTGCCACTCGGTACGCTCCTCCCATTCGCCGTTCTTGTTCTTGAATTTTTCGCCGGTCGCCAGGTTGAAACTCGCGACCGCCTGGCCGGAGGGGGTATAGCGCACTTCCGGGTCCTTGCCCAGGTTGCCGATCAACATTACCTTGTTAAGACTGGCCATATCACATCTCCTTGCGTTGTTGGATTCCCGGATAATTCATTCGGGTAACGTGGTGCGACCCCTTGATAAAGGGCCGGGCCACGCAACCGAATATAAAACACGAATTGCCGTGCATACTACCTCAACTATTTCCTTCTCGCCAAGCTAAATGTTCCTCCCGACGATGACCTTCCATCCCGGTGGGGTCCCGGCCTCCACATGCATCTGACCAAGGTGAGTTGGAATTTTCAGCCCTCTTTGAATATCCATTCACAGAGAAGAATATTCCACACCCTGTCGGATATTCTTCTCCCATCCGTGACCCGCCCTTATCAGGAACAACAAATTAGCGTCTAATTTTCAAGTTGTTGCATATAATTACGTCTTCTGGCACATTCCTTGATAATACCTGCGCATTGAGATCATATTCCAAGGGGCCCATCATGAAAGGCAGGATCATAAATTCGGTACTCATATTCGCGGCGGCGATCTTTCTGACGGTTCTCGCCATCCATGTCAGGACCGGGGCAACGGCCGATTCCGTGGCGGTGCTGAAGACCGCCGGAATGACCTGCGACAGTTGTTCCACCAGGATTTCCAAGACATTGCAGACATTGAACGGAGTAGCATCCACCGAGGTGGACGTGGCTGCGGGATACGTTATCGTCGGCTATGACACAAAGGCCGTCAAGCCGGAAGTCCTGGCCGAAAAGGTGCGGGGCGCCGGCTTCGAGAGTCAGGTCCAGGAGGTTTTGACCCCCGAGCGGTTCAAACAGATTACCGGGAGGAGTCTCGGCAAAAAGACCGCCGCGTCCAAGGGATGCTGCGGCGGATGCAATGCCAAGCAACAGAATGAATCACCTGAAAAGGAGCAGAAATGAACATGAATCACACCAAACGGATCATAGGGGCAACCATTGTCATTGGGATGGTGCTTGCCGGTGCGGTCGGCGTGTTTGCCTTCTCGTTGGGCAAATATGAAAAGATCAAGGCAAACGGCGATGCGATCTCCATTCCGGTTGCCAGGGTGGCCGACGGCAAGGCTCATTTCTACCGCTTTGAAGACGGCGGCAAGGCAATCGACTTCTTCGTGGCCAAGGCGTCGGACGGCAGTTACCGTACCGCGTTCGACACCTGCGACGTTTGCTACAAGGAAAAAAAGGGGTATGAGAAAGATGGCGATGCCATGGTCTGCAAGAACTGCAACAAAAGGTTCGCCATAAACCGCATCGGCCCTCACGAGGTCGGCGGCTGCAACCCCTCGTATCTTCCGCACCGTTTGAGCGGCGGCAGCATCAGCGTCACGGTGGCCGACCTGAAGGCCGGGCTGCGCTTCTTTTAACCCATGAAACTACACACAATCTCCATCAACAACCTCAAGCGCCGCAAGTCCAGGATGGCCTTCCTCACCATCGGCCTGATGGTCGGGATCGCCACCATCGTCACCCTGGTGACCCTGACACGTTCCATGTCCAGGGACATCGAGGCCAAGATGGACGAGTTCGGCGCAAATATCCTCATTACACCCCAGAGCAACGGCCTGGCCATGAACTACGGCGGCATCAGCCTGGGGGGGGTGACCTTCGACCAGCGGGAGATCAGGGAACGTGACCTGGAGAGGATCAGGACCATCGCCAACCACCAGAACATTTCGGCCGTCAGCCCCAAGGTAGTGGGGGGCATCACGGTCAATAACCATGGCGTGCTGCTGGTAGGGGTCAATTTCGAGAGCGAACTGCGGATGAAGCAGTGGTGGAAGGTGTTCGGCAGCGAACCGAAGTCGGAACACGACCTGCTCCTGGGGACCGATGCGGCGAAGGTGCTCAACGTCCTGCCCGGTGACCACCTGACCATCAAGGGAGAGCAGTTCACCGTTACCGGTGTGCTGGACCAGACCGGCTCCCAGGACGACGCACTTGTCTTTGCCCCCTTGGCCAAGGCCCAGAAACTGCTCGGCAAGGAGGGTAAAATCACGCTGGCCGAGGTGGCGGCGCTCTGCTCCGGCTGTCCCATCGGCGACATGGTCAGCCAGATCGCCGAGAAGCTCCCCGATGCCAGGGTCTCGGCCATCCAGCAGGTGGTGGAGGGGCGCCTCAAGGCCCTGAACCAGTTCAAGCGCTTCTCCTATGCCATGGCCGGGGTGGTGGTGTTCATCGGTTCCCTGATCGTGTTCGTCACCATGATGGGGAGCGTCAACGAGCGGACCACCGAGATCGGTGTCTTCCGGGCCATCGGTTTCAGGCGCAGCCACATCATGCGGATCATCCTGCTGGAGGCGGCCCTGGTCAGCCTGTTGGCCGGTCTGCTGGGATACGCCGCCGGCATGGGGGGCGCCGGATTTGCCCTGCCGTTCATGGCTGAGAGCAAGAACGCCAAGCTGTTGTGGGACGGCTGGGTGGCGGGAGGATCAATAACCCTGGCGCTGGTGTTGGGGCTCCTGGCCAGCCTGTACCCGGCGCTGCATGCCAGCAAGATGGACCCGACGGAAGCGTTGCGGGCGCTATGAGGCGGTCACTTTTCCGCAATCTCGGCGTCAGGCTTCGAGCCTCCTTGTGCGGCGTAGCGCTGCTACGTCTCCGCGTCACCTCTCGCCTTCCTTGACCTTGCGAAAAATTGGCCGCCTCGGCAACTACGTTGGAGAAAAAATATGTCCTTGATCAAACTGACCAACCTGACAAAACAGTACGCCAGCGGCGACGAGATCGTCGAGGCGTTGCGCGGCGTGGACATTGCCATCGAGCCGGGCGAATTTATAACCATCATGGGGCAGTCCGGCTCGGGCAAGAGCACGCTGCTGTCGGTGCTGGGCGGCATGAACCACCCCACTTCGGGCGAGGTGGAGATGGCCGGGGTCAAGCTGTATCATCTCCCCGGAGAGAAACTGGCCGATTTCCGGGCCCACAACCTGGGGTTCGTGTTCCAGTCGTTCCACCTGATTCCCTATTTGACCGCCATGGAGAACGTCATGCTGCCACTGGCCATAGCAAAGATGGCCACGAAGGCCAAAAAGAGCGCCGCCGGCCAGGCCCTGGAACGGGTCGGCCTGGGCGGCAAGTTCGACCGGCTGCCCAACCAACTCTCGGGCGGGGAACAGGAGCGGGTCGCCATTGCCCGCGCCATCGTCAACAACCCGCACATCCTGCTGGCCGACGAACCGACCGGCAATCTGGATTCCCGCACCAGCGACGGGGTCATGGCCCTGTTCCGGGAGCTGAACGGAGCCGGCCAGACCGTGGTCATGGTAACGCACAACCCGGACAACGGCAGGCATGCCGACCGGACGATCCACTTGAAGGACGGGGTGGTTGTGGATGTTTGAAATCTGAGCTATAACACCCCCATGAAACCTTTCGTCCTCCGCATCGCCCTGTTGGCACTCTCCATCATCGGCATCAGCCTGCTGCATTATTTCACGCCTCTTCACCTGCACTACCTGCACGACATCTTTCAGCGCTTCTACTACCTGCCGATCATCCTGGCCGCCCTCTGGTTCGGCTTCCGCGGCGGCCTGGCCTGCTCGCTGATGGTCAGCATCGTCTACGCCCCCCATATCCTCTTCCAGTGGGGCGGCACCCTGGCGCTGGATATGGAAAAATATCTGGAAATCATGCTCTACAATATCGTCGGCGGCGTCACCGGCCTGCTGGCGCAACGGGAGCGCGAGCGCAGTATTGAGTTGCAGAAAACCGCCAAGGGGCTGGAGGAGTCATACCATAAACTGCAAGCGCAATCGGAGCGGACCATCGCCATAGAGGAGCAATTGCGGCGGGCCGAAAAGCTCTCCACCCTGGGGGAGATGGCGGCGGTGCTGGCCCACGAGATCAGGAACCCCCTGGGCTCCATCCGCGGCACGGCCGAGATCCTGCGGGACGACTACCGCCCCGGCGACCCGAAGCACGAGTTCATCGAGATCCAGATCAAGGAAACCGAACGTCTCAACCGGGTGGTGGAGGAGTTCCTGCGCATGGCCCGCCCGCAACCGGCGGAGATGGGGCGCTGCTCCCTGCGTGAGGAGTTGGAAACCATCGTCACCCTGACCGCCAACGATGCCAAGGTGCGCGAAATCGAGCTCGTGCTGGAGCCTGTTGCCGACGATGCGGTCATCAAGGGTGACGGCGAGAAGCTGCGCCAAGCCTTCCTGAATATCGTCATCAACGCCCTTCAGGCCACACCGGCCGGAGGCAGCGTCACCATCGGAGTTGAAAGTCCCCTCCCGTCAGCGGAGGGGGAAGTAGTCTACGAAATCCGCTTCCGCGACAGTGGCCCCGGCATCGACAAGGAAATCCTGGCACGGATCTTCGAGCCGTTCTTCACCACCAAACCGGACGGCACCGGCCTGGGGCTGGCCATTACCAAAAAGATCATCGAGGGGCATGGCGGCACGCTGGAGGTGGAGAGCGAGGACGGCAAGGGGACGGCGGTGGTGACTAGGTTGCCGAAATCAGAATAGCGGGTGCATTGACAAGATAACGTGCTGTCGCCGGCAACACGTGTGAGGTACTGCTAAAGGGGAGTTATGGAGAAAGGATAATTCATGCCTACCATTTCAATGTTTTTCGGGATTATTATACGGATGTACTTTGCGCCTGGCGAGCATCCTCCGCCGCATTTTCATGTATACTACAACGAACATAAGGCCTCGGTGGATATTCGCACATGTGAGATCACAGAGGGCGAACTCCCCAGCAGACAAACAAAGCTGGCACTGGCATGGGCCGAGTTGCATCAGGAAGAACTGATGGCCGACTGGCAACTGGTCATGAACGGAGAAGAGCCGTTTAGGATCCAACCTCTTCAATAAGGAGTGAAACCATGTACCCTTCTGTGAAAGAAGTTGTTCCGGGCGACGATTACATCCTTTCCGTTGTTTTTGAAAATGGCGAGAACGGCCATCTCGATATGAAGCCGATTCTTGAGTTCGGCATTTTTCAGCGAATCAAAGATTATGGGGCGTTTCAGCGGGTTAGAGTTGCGTTCGACACAATTGAATGGGATTGCGGAGTTGATCTTGATCCGGAATATGTCTACTCAAAATGTATCGCAAGCAAATCTGCATAAACAAGAGATCAGACCGTGGCCGGGCGAACGCCACCCATCTGCCCCGTTCAAGCGATTAGGACTACCATGAAACCAACCATCCTCATCATCGACGACGACACTTCCCTCCGGCGGGTGCTGGAATACAACCTCCAGGAGGCTGGCTACGCCGTGGCCACCGCCACATCCGGCGAGGAGGGCCTGCGCCTGTTCGGCGAGGTCGAACCGGCCCTGGTGATCACCGACATGAAGATGCCGGGCATGGACGGCATGCAGGTGCTGAAGAGCATCAAGGAACGCGCCCCGGAGACTCTGGTGATCATGATCACCGCCTTCGGCACGGTGGACGTGGCCGTGGAGGCCATGAAGGCCGGTGCCTACGACTACATCACCAAACCCTTCAACCGCGACGAACTCAGGCTGACCGTGGCCAAGGCACTCCAGTTCACCGGCCTGGCGGCCGAGAACAGACGCCTGAAGGACGAACTCTCGGACCGGGCCGATTTCCGCACCATCGTGGGCGCCTCCCGCCAGATGGAGCGGGTCTTCCAGGTCGTCCGCAAGGTGGCCGACACGGAAGCTTCCGTGCTGATCACCGGCGAGTCCGGCACCGGCAAGGAACTGGTGGCCCGATCCATCCACGCCAACAGCTCCCGGCGCGATGCCCCGTTCGTGGCCATCAACTGCGCCGCCATCCCCCGCGACCTGCTGGAAAGCGAACTGTTCGGCCATGTCAAGGGGGCCTTCACCGGGGCCGTAAAGGACAAGACCGGCAGGTTCCAACTGGCCGACAGCGGCACCCTGTTCCTGGACGAGGTCGGCGAACTGCCCGTCGAGTTGCAGCCCAAGCTGCTCAGGGCCCTTCAAGAGAAGGTCGTCGAGCCGGTGGGGGGAACCAAGCCCTACAGGCTGGACGTGCGCCTGGTGGCGGCCACCAACCTGGATATGGAAAAGGCCCTGGCCGACGGCTCCTTTCGGGAGGACCTGTATTACCGGCTTTCCGTCATCCCGATCCACCTCCCCCCGCTGCGGGAACGGCCGGAGGACATATCGCTCCTGCTCCGCCACTTCTGCACCAAGCACGGCAGCGCCCAGGTGGCCTTCGACAAACCGGCCCTCGCCGCCCTGACCGCCTACGCCTGGCCGGGCAACGTGCGTGAACTGGAAAACACGGTGGAGCGTCTGCTGATCATGCGCAACGGAGACACCATCACCCTGGACGAGTTGCCGGACAAGATCCGCTCCGGTAACGGCTCAATGCCCGGACCGTCGGCGATAATCAACCTTCCGCCCGAAGGATACCCCCTGGAGCAACTGGAGCATGAGGTGGTGGTGCAGGCCCTGGAGCGCAACCAGTGGAACCAGGCCGCAGCCGCCCGTTTTCTGCGCATCCCCCGCCATACCCTCATCTACCGCATGGATAAATACGCAATCACCCCCCCGGAGAAGTAATCCGAGAAAAACGTTTGTTGTTTTGCGGGATGAGCCTTCCCGTTTCTGGAGAATATGCTGACACCACTGTAGGATATTCCACATCGCCATTCCTGTTCCATACGGTGCATC
>JAATGX010000041.1 GCA_015688915.1 Desulfuromonadales bacterium | reverse complement strand
CGCAAAGCGGGTGGTCGATTACCTGCACGTTTATGGAGAGGTTACTACCTCCGCTCTCCTTGTTACATCTTGGAACTGCCGTAGCTGTGCAGCCCGGACAGGAACAGGTTGACCCCCAGGTAGCAGAAGATGGTGGCGGCGAAGCCGATGATGGAGAGCCAGGCGGCCCGCTTGCCGACCCATCCCCTGGTGAAGCGCGCATGCAGGAACGCGGCGTACACGAACCAGACGATCAGGGACCAGGTTTCCTTGGGGTCCCAGCTCCAGTAGGTGCCCCAGGCGTAGTTGGCCCAGGCTGCGCCGGTGATGATGCCCAGGGTCAGCAAGGGGAAGCCTATCATGATGGCCCGGTAGTTCAGGTCGTCCAGCACCCGGGTCGGCGGAAACATGGCCATCAGGCCTCCTGCCGAAGCCTCGGAGGCGCCCTCCTCGAATTTTGCCTTGATCAGGTACATGATGGAGATGCCGCAGGCCACGGCAAAGGCGGCGTAGCCGAGGAAGCAGGTGACGACGTGATACAGCAGCCAGTTGCTTTGCAGGGCCGGTACCAGCGGTTCGATGCCGTTGCCAAGGCCGAGCTGAGCCCAGGTCATGCCCAGGAGGGCAAAGGGGACGACGAACGCCCCCACGACCCGGTACTTGTACTTTATATCGATGAAGGCAAAGATCAGGATGATGGTCCACGAGAAGAAGACCACCGACTCGTAGAGATTGGAGAGCGGCGCATGGCCGACCCCCAGGTCGTAGGATTCCTTCCAGCGTAACCCGATGGCAACGGTCTGGATGATGAAACCGGCGTAGGCGATCATGCTGCCGGCCACGCCAACGGACTTGTTCTTGCTGGCGATAAAGGCGAAAAAGACGACCATGGATGCCATGTAGGCAAGCGTCGTCACGTTGAAAAGGAGCGAACTGGTCATAACTGTTTGTAACCTCCGCTAGATTTTGAGATCGCCGAACTTCTGCGCCAACTCCTCAAACTGCGGCTGAAACGCCGCCTGATTTTTGCTGGCATTGGCATACATGCGGACGTGCCCCTTTGACACGACCACCCATACCCGCTTGTGCGACATGAAAAACGCGATGAACAGGCCGACAACCATCAGGGTACACCCGAGCCAGACGACCCACACGCCCGGGTCCTTGGCCACCTGTAAGCCGGTGTACATTTTGGCGTTCGACCCTTCATAGTTGAATATCAACTCATCGCCGCGCTGGGCGTTGATCTCGGGATAGTTCTTGAGGATGATATAGGTCTGGGGTGCCTTTCCCTTGAAGGTTACCTCGACCCGGGCGGCGGGGCCGGAGAATTCGGGCATGAACTGGCGCACTTCCTGGGTCGCTTCCAGCAGTTTGAATGTGGCGCCGCTCTTGAGCGACACGACGGCTCCCCCTTCGCGGGCGGCAAAACGTTCGGCCGTGCCGCCATGGAGCGGAGCCACGGAGAAATAATGCTCGCTCTCCTCGTTGGACTGGCCGTAACTCGACTGGTAAAAGGTGATCCCCTTGTAGGTCAACGGTTCATTCACCACAATCCGCACATTGGTGTAATCCTTGACCGGTTTGCCATTTTCCAGAACGGTCAGGATGCTCTTGAATTCCTTTGGTGAACAGGTGTTGTAGAACGTGGCGGAAAACTGGTCACAGCGGAGGTCGAAGCCCAGGGGGATATGTTTCCCGCTACGTGTCTCAAGGCTGGAGATGCTGCTCCCCTCGACGATGGTCACAAATCCCTTGTAACCGAACAGAGAACCGAGAATGGCCCCCACAAAGATCACCAGTATGCTGAGATGGACCACATAGACGCCCAAGCGGCACCAGGGATTTTTCTGGGCAAAGAGGTGGTATTCGCCGTTATGCTCGCTCACCACGGGGCTGGCGAATTCGCGTCCCAGAAATTCCTTCAGCTTTTCACGCCCCGCCTCAAGCGATCCTGAGAATGCGACCTCCTTTTTCAAAGAAAAGGAATTCCTCATGGTCTCAGCGAGCACGAGTGTCGGTTCGGAGATGAATTTGAAGACATGGGGCAGGCGTTTGATGGAACAACTGGTGAGGTTAAGGCTGAAGACGTACAAAAGGGTTATGAACCACCAGGAGTGGTACATGTCGAAAAAGCCGAGCTTGGTATAAATCTGGAGCTTGATGGGACTGATCTGGGCAACGTATTCCGGCGGTACCGGTCCCTGGGGGATGATGGTCCCGATGATGGAGGTGAGCGCCAATGAAATCAGGAGAGATATGGTTAGTTTGAGCGAACAGAAGAAATCCCAGACTGCGTCGATAAAGCTGCGTTCCGTGGTTGCCAATGGTGTCTCCAGGTGGTGATGGGTATAGGGGTGTGGTGAAGCACGTGAGGTGGTATTTATAGCCCAAAATTCGGAAAAGAGGTATATTTATTTTCTCTCCAAGGGGGAAAGCGGCGGGCGGTGGAACTAAAAAGGGATAACAATGTTGGATTGTTATCCCTCGGTACGGCGCGAAACTCGGGAACAGGACCTATTTTTTGTGGCATTCGCCACATTTCACCGGACCTGCCTTTTTGACCTCATGACACCCCTTACAGAGCTTGTGCGCAGCGTCCTTGCCAAAGCCCTCGATCGTGCCGGGAGCTTTTTCGTGGCACACCTTACAGTCCTTCAGCAACTCCTGGTGTTTCTTGTGGGTGAAGTTCACATTTCCGTTCTTGGCGGGCAAAGAGATTTCGTCGGCGGCAAAGGCAGACCCTGTAAATGCAACGAGGACAAGCACCGCAATAGCAATCTTCTTCATTTCGTACACCTCCTTCGGGAAATTTTGAATTTTGGTACTACAGATGAAACAACAGTGTCAAGCAAAAACCGTATACACTATTGTGCGGCCTGGAGATCGGCATCCTTGCGCTCAACCTCCCGTTCCATATCCAGGCGATAGTTCCGCAGCGCGTCAGCCAGGCGCTCATCGGTCAGCGCAAGTATCTGCACGGCGAACAGGCCGGCGTTCCTGGCGCCGGCCTTGCCGATCGCCATGGTTGCCACCGGAATGCCGCCGGGCATCTGAACCGTGGAATAGAGGGCGTCCACGCCGTTCAGCGCACCGCCCGGCATGGGCACCCCGATCACCGGCAGGGTGGTCTTGGCGGCGACGACCCCTGCCAGATGGGCCGCCATGCCCGCACCGGCGATGATGATCCTGATCCCCCTGCCGGCCGCTTCCGCGGCGAGCGCCATGGTCCTGGCCGGCGAGCGGTGGGCCGATGATATGCGTATCTCCCAGGGAATCCCGAACTGCTTCAGGATATCCGACGCCTCCCGCATGACCGGCAGATCCGAGTCGCTTCCCATGATAATCAATACCTGCGGCGATCCTTCCATCTTCCCTCCCGATTCCCGTTGTTGCGTTTTCCCGTGATTTATCTGGTGCGGCCAATCGCCTTCCTGCCGATGTCCGTGCGGAACTGGACGCCGGGCCAGGTGATGCGGCCGACCCCCTGGTAGGCGCGGTCGATGGCGTGTTGCACCGTGTCGCCCAGGGCCGTGACCCCCAGCACCCGGCCACCGTTGGTCACGCAGCGATCATCCTTCAGGGTGGTGCCGGCGTGGAAGACGTACACGTCGTCCAGGTCGGCGGCATCGTCAAGGCCGGAAATCGCGTCCCCCTTGCGGTAGTCGCCGGGATACCCCTCGGCCGCCATGACCACGCAGACCGCGGCCTTGTCGTGCCACTCGATCTGTACACCCGACAGGTCGCCATCGGCCACGGCCAGCAGCACCGGCACGATGTCCGACTTCATCCGCATCAGGAGGGGCTGGCATTCGGGGTCGCCGAAGCGGGCGTTGAACTCCAAGGTCTTGACCTGATCGCCGGTCACCATCAGCCCGGCATAGAGCACGCCGCGATAAGGGCGCCCCTCGGCCGCCATGCCGTCCACGGCCCGGCGCAGGACCTGCTGCATGGCGTTTTCGTGCACGGCCGGCGTGACCACCGGCGCGGGCGAATAGGCGCCCATGCCGCCGGTGTTGGGGCCGAGATCGTTGTCGAAGATCGCCTTGTGATCCTGGGCGCTGGCCAGGGGGATGATGTGCGTGCCGTCGGTGATGGCCAGGAAGGAGGCCTCCTCGCCGGTCAGGAACTCCTCGATCACCACGCGGGAACCGGCCGAACCAAAGGCGTTGCCGCTCAGCATGTCGGTCACCGCCGCCACCGCTTCTTCACGGGTTTGGGCGATGATCACCCCTTTGCCGGCCGCCAGGCCGTCGGCCTTGACCACGATCGGCGTGCCGGTCCGCTCGATAAACGCCACGGCCGGTCCAACCTCGCTGAACACCCCGTAGGCAGCGGTAGGCACGTGGTACTTCTGCATCAGGTCCTTGGAAAAGGCCTTGCTGGCTTCGATGATGGCGGCATTCTTGCGCGGGCCGAAAACCTTCAGGCCGTGCTCCTCGAACAGGTCCACAATCCCCATGGAGAGCGGCTGTTCAGGACCGACCACGGTCAGGTCGATCTTCTCGGCCTTGGCAAATTCCAGCAGGACATCGACCTCATCCACATTGATGGCGACGTTTTCCGCCAGGGCCGCGGTGCCCGGATTGCCCGGCGCGCAATAGATGGTATCCACCAGCGGCGACTGGGCTATCTTCCACACCAGCGCATGTTCGCGGCCACCGCCGCCGACCACAAGGACTTTCATAGATGTACTCTCCAATCAAAATCTGCCACGGAGACACAGAGAACTGCAAAGGCAGAAACAGAAGAGAAACAAAATTAGGGCGTTAAAAAACCGCAGGCTTCCGATTTTTTCTCCGCTTTGTTTTTCCTCTGCGTCTCTGTGTCTCTGTGGCAGATGTAGTTTTTGTCTGTCAGTGCCGGAAATGCCGCATGCCGGTGAACACCATGGCTATGCCGTGCTCGTTGGCCGCCTTGATCACCTCGTCGTCGCGCACGCTGCCGCCCGGCTGGATGATGGCGGTTACGCCGGCTTCGGCTGCGGCATCGACGCCGTCCCGGAAGGGGAAGAAGGCGTCCGAGGCCAGCACCGTCCCCTTGATGGGAAGAAGCGCTTTCTGGACGGCGATACGGGAGGAATCGACCCGCGACATCTGCCCGGCACCGATCCCCACGGTCTGATCCCGGCTGGTGAAGACGATGGCATTGGATTTGACATGCTTGCCGACCCGCCAGGCAAAGTCCAGGGCCTCGTATTCGGAGGCGGTCGGCACGCGTTCGGTCACCACCTTGCATTCGGCCGCTCGCACCATGCCCAGGTCGCGCCCCTGCACCAGCAAGCCGCCGACCACCTTTTTCAGATCGTAGCCGCCGGCGACGTAGTCGGCCAGGAGCGGCACCTGCATCACCCGCACGTTCTTCTTGGCGGTGAAGATCTCCAGCGCCTCGTCGCTGTAACCGGGGGCAATGACCGCCTCCAGGAAGGTGGAGGTCAACTCCCTGGCGGTGGCGGCGTCCACCTGGCGGTTGAAGCCGACAATGCCGCCGAAGGCTGAGACCGGATCGCATTCCCGGGCTTTCAGATAGGAGCTGAGCGGTGTGTCGCCCAGGGCGACGCCGCAGGGGTTGGTGTGCTTGATGATGACCGCGGCCGATTGTTCGAATTCCTTGACCGTCTCGATGGCGGCGTCCAGGTCGATAATGTTGTTGAAGGAGAGTTCCTTGCCCTGGAGCTGGACGGCGTTGGAAACGCACGGTTCAGCCACGCCCTTTTCCACGTAAAAGGCGGCCGATTGCTGGGGGTTCTCGCCGTAGCGCAGATCCTGGGCCTTTTTCACCTGGATGGTGAAGGTGGCGGGGTAAGCCTCGACCGACTCGCCCAGGCGCGCCCCCAGATAGTTGGAGATGGCGCCGTCATAGGCGGCGGTATGCTGGAATACCTTGACCGCCAGGCCGAAGTTGGTCTTGGGGGAAACCGCGCCGTTGCCGGCCTTCATCTCCGCCAGGACCGCGGCGTAGTCGCCCGCGTCCACCAGCACGGTCACGTCCGGGTGGTTCTTGGCGGCGGAACGCAGCATGGTGGGGCCGCCGATGTCGATATTCTCGATGGCGTCCTCAAGCCGGCACCCTTCCTTGGCAACCGTGGCCTCGAAGGGATAGAGGTTGACCACCACCATGTCGATGTTCTCGATGCCGTGTTCCTTCATCTTCGCCACATGCTCCGGGTTGGAACGCATGCCCAGCAGGCCGCCGTGCACCTTGGGGTGCAATGTCTTGACCCGGCCGTCCAGCATCTCGGGGAACCCGGTGAATTCGGATACGTCCTTGACGCTCAGCCCCGCATCGCGCAGCAACTTGGCGGTGCCGCCGGTGGAGAGGATCTCCACGCCGTAGCCGGCCAGTTCCTTGGAAAATTCGATGATACCTGTCTTGTCGGAGACGCTGATCAGCGCCCTGGTGATTTTAGCCATTTCGTGCCAACTCCTTCTCTGTTTGTTTGTGGTTACGAATAAACGAGCACTACGACAAAATCTGCCACGGAGGCACGGAGACACAGAGAAAATCACATATCAAAAGGCAAGGTTCAAACGGCAAAAAGATTTCCCTTGATGACAACCCTTCTCAAGGTTTTTTCCGTGTCTCTGTGGCGGAATCGGTTCCTGGTTTCGGTTTATGGGTGCGGGAAGTCGATGTTCGTCATAAACAGCTTCTCGAACAACGGTGTACCGGAAAGGGGCACCACCCGGAAGCGCTCTCCCAGGCGCTCCACGGAGTCGAAGCCATCGCCGGCCGCCAAGGCGCGTTCGGCACCGGCCAGCGCCCCTTCGGGGGTGAAACGTGAAATTTGTACCATGCCTTGATCGAAAACTCCAATGGTTTTGAGCCATTCTTGCCGTAAAACCGCCCCGAACGATCCTGTCAGAACCACCTCATGCAAGGCCTGAAGACGTATACGCGACCGTTCGGCCAGGACCTCCATGCCGGCCCGGATCGCGGCCTTGGCAAGCTGGACCTGGCGGATATCCCCCTGGGTGAGCGGCAGCAGTCGCCGGGCGTCCCGGTGGAGCACAAAGGCGTTTTCGCCCCGGTGATCGGTCACCCGTGCGGCCAGATTCGAGGGGATCTCGCCGCTTGCACGCAGTCTGCCGTTCGGCTCGATGATGCCGTGCCGCAGCAGCTCGCTGACCGCCTCGATGGCCCCTGAACCGCAGAGACCGACCGGCTCGGCGTTGCCGATCACCGCCAGTTTCACCCGCTCGCCCTCGATGCGTACGGAACTGATCGCCCCGGTCAGTGCCGCCATGCCGCAAGTCAGGTTGCCCCCCTCAAAGGCGGGACCGGCGGCGGCCGAGGTTGCCCAAATGCTATCGTCCGTGGCCAGGGCCATCTCGCCGTTGGTTCCCATGTCCAGAAACAGGGACCGGGGACTGGGGATTGGGGATTGGTAAAGGCTTGTTCCCGTCCCTGGTCCCCGGTCCCCGGTCCCATAGACAAACGCCACCGTATCGCCTCCCACGAAACCGCCGGGCATGGGGAAAACGTAGCCCTCGGCCGGGCCGTCCCACCCCAGTTCCGCTGCCGTTACCCGCTTGCCGCCGGTGAACAGCGGCCGGAAGGGGGGGAAGGCCAGGGATGTGACCGGAAGGCCCAGCAGGAGGTGCTGCATGGCCGGATTGCCGGCAATGGCGAACTGGTGTACGTTTTCCCAGGAGATGCCGGTCTGTTCGCACAGGCAATGGGCCAGACGCCGCAGTTCGGTGCGAACCAGGGCCGACATCTGGAGAAGCGTCTCCTCCGAGCTCACGGCCGCATCCAGGCGCGCAACCACATCGGCGCCAAAGCGCCGTTGGGGGTTCATGCCGCCGGTCATGGCCAGCCGCTTGCCACTGGCGGTATCGATCAGCGAGGCGGCCAGGGTGGTGGTGCCGAGGTCAATGGCAAGGGCGTAGTTGGGCATCACGCGATTTCCAGGGAATATGATTGCGGGGGCAGCACCTCGCCGATTTTTCGGGCGAAGATGGCGCGCCGGTCCGCCTCGGCCAGAAAGCGGCGTGCATCCCCGGGCGCCAGGGCGATCAGCAGGCCGCCGGAGGTCTGGGGGTCGAACAGCGGCAGAAGGGCTTCGTCAAGGGCATCCTTTCCGGCAACGAGCGGGGCGTAGTGGTCGCGATTGCGATAACAGCCCGCCGGCACCATGCCGTCGGCCATCAGTTCCTTCACGCCGGTCATCAGCGGGACGGCATCGAGCCCCAGGCGGATGGTCACGCCGGCGCCACGGGCCATCTCGCTTGCGTGTCCGATTAGGCCGAAGCCGGTCACGTCGGTGGCGGCGGCAGCGTTGCACTCCCGCATCAGGTCGGCGGCAACGCGGTTGAGGGTGGTCATCCAGATTACGGCCTCGTCAATGGACTCGACAGGGGCCAACTCGCCCTTGATGGCGGTGGAGATGATCCCGGTGCCCAGCGGCTTGGTCAGGATCAGCAGGTCGCCCGGCCGGGCGGTCGAGTTGCGGATGATCCCGTTCGGGTCTACCAGGCCGGTCACGCTGAGGCCGTACTTCAGTTCGTCGTCCTCCACCGTGTGGCCCCCCACCAGGCAGACGCCGGCCTCATCCAGCATGCTCCGGCCGCCGGCCAGGATATCCCGCAGCACCTCGCCCGGCAGGGAGCAGGCTGGGAAAAAGACCAGGTTCATGGCGGTCACCGGCCGACCCCCCATGGCGTAGACATCCGAGATCGCGTTGGCGGCTGCGATACGGCCAAAGGTGAACGGGTCGTCCACCAGGGGGGTGACGATGTCGGCCGTCTCCACCAGGGCGCAATCCGGCCCGATGCGGTAGACCCCGGCATCGTCAGATGTCTCCGGCCCCACCAGCAGGTTCGCGTCGCGGTATGCCCAAAGCCCGTCCAGGGCCTTCGCCAGGCCTTCGGGGCCCAGTTTCGCGGCTCAACCGGCGGCTTTTACCAACTGCGTCAGTTTGATCATGGAGGCAATTACTCCGCTTAGAGTTTCCCCCCTTTGAAAAAGGGGGGACAGGGGGGATTTGGCTTATGCAGTCGAAGGCAAATCCCCCTAAATCCCCCTTTGTTAAAGGGGGACTTTCTGAAATTCTCCCCCCTTGATAAAAAGGGGATATGGGGGGAGGTTTATTTCAGGTAGACACGCGGCACACGCTTGCTGATGCCGCAGAAGATCTCGTAGGGGATGGTGCCGGCCCAGGCGGCCAACTCCTCGGCGTGGATGCAGTTGCCCGCATCATCCGATCCCATCAGCACCACCTCGTCACCCACCGCAACGCCGGGGATATGGGTGACGTCCAGCATGATCCAGTCCATGCAGACCGTGCCCGCCACCCTGGCCCGCGCTCCCCGGATCAAGGCCTCGCCCCGGTTGGTGAGGGTGCGCGGATAGCCGTCGGCATAACCGACGGGCACGCTGGCGACTAGGGTCCTGTCGGTGGCGGTGAAGCGGCGGGCATAGCTGATGGTGGTGCCCGGTTCCACCCATTTCAACATGGCGATCCGGCTTTTCAGCCGCATGACCGGTTTGATGTCGAGCTTGCCCTGGAAGTCCGGTGACGGAATGGCGCCGTAGAGGGCGATGCCGGGCCTGACCAGGTTGCAGCCGGGCACGTCCCGGAGCAGGGCCGCGGCGCTGTTGGCGATGTGGACGTAACGGGGGGTGAAGCCGCTCTTCCTGGCTTCGGCCAGGACCCAGGTGAACCGCTCCGCCTGGAGCCGGGTGAAGTACTGGCCCGACTCGTCCAGTTCATCGGCGCTGGCAAAGTGCGACACGATCCCTTCCAGCATGATGTGGGGCAGTTTCTTCAATTCCGTGAGAAAAGCGGGGGCATCGCTGTACTGAATCCCCAGTCGGCCCATGCCGGTATCGATCTTGAGGTGCACCTGGGCCTTGCGGAAGAGCTTGCCCGCGGCGTGGTTGAGGGTTTGGGCCTGCTCCAGGCTGAAGACGATGGTGGAGATGTTGAAACCGATGCACTTGCGTTCCTGGCCCGGATAAACGCCGCCCAGGAGGAGGATCGGCGTGTCGATGCCACTCTTGCGGAGCTGGATTCCCTCGGCCAGGAAGGCCACGCCGAAGGCATTCACCCCCAGCGCCTCCAGTTCACGGCTGATGTCCATGAAGCCATGGCCGTAGGCGTCGGCCTTGACCACCGCCAGGATCTCGGACCGGCGGGGTATGGATGTCCGGATGACCTGGAAATTGTGGTGCACGGCATTCAGATCGATTTCGGCGAATGTGGGACGACTGTCGTACAAAGTCGTTGTGCTCCTTCTATGTATGAATCAAAGGCCATGGATATGTCGTGTCAGGGGTTATTACCATGTCCGGTGGAGGCTGTAAAGTGAAAGGGGGGCGGGCCTCGTGCCGCCGACCGTCATAGACATTGACAGGGTGGGGGAATTCCAGTACCGTAGACGCGATGTAAGGCCCTGGGGGAGTTCTGGCGAACTGAGATGATTCCACGGAATCAGACCCTTTGAACCTGATCCGGTTCACACCGGCGTAGGAAAGCGGCTCATGTCGTAGTGCCCGTTTCGGCCGCCTGAGCTATGTCTATCAGTGCGGCTGTTTATTTTTCAGGATCACATCCAATGAGCGATTGCAGCAGACCATTCCGTCTCGTCGTCAACAAGGTGGCCGCACAGCCCGCCATCGCCGGGGTCTACCTGATCACCGACCAGGGCGACAACCTGATGGAGCGGGTGCGGGCGGCCCTTGCCGGCGGGGTTTCGGCGGTGCAGTACCGTGCCAAGGGAAAGCCGCGTGAGGCCTGTCTGGCCGAGGGGGGCGAGCTGAAACAGCTCTGCCGGAGTTTCGGCGCATCCCTTATCGTCAATGACGACATGTCGCTTGCCCGGGAATTGGATGCCGATGGCGTCCACCTGGGGCAGGACGACGGCGGCGTTGTCGCGGCACGGGAACTCCTGGGGCCGGGCAAGATCATCGGCAAATCGACCCACAACCTGGACGAAGCCATTCAGGCCGAACAGGATGGGGCCGACTACATCGGCTTCGGCGCCATGTATCCGACCGCCAGCAAGGTCGTCACCCATATTCCGGGGACATCGGGGCTGGCGGCCATCCGTGACCGGATACGCATCCCGGTCGTCGCCATCGGGGGGATCACCACCGGCAATGCCTGCCGGGTCATCGATGCCGGTGCCGACGCGGTGGCGGTAATCTCTTCGGTACTCTCCTGCCCGCGCCCCGACAGGGCGGCAATGGAACTGAAGCTGCTTTTCAACCGTAACCGCCCGTTCCCGCGCGGCTCGGTACTGTCCATAGCCGGCAGCGATTCGGGAGGCGGGGCCGGCATCCAGGCCGACATAAAGACGATCACGCTGCTGGGGAGCTATGCCGCCAGCGTGCTGACCGCCCTGACCGCCCAGAATACGCGGGGTGTCTCATCCATTCACGGCCTGCCCCCTTCCTTTGTCATCGACCAGTTGGACACGGTGTTGAGCGACATCCCGGTGGATGTGATCAAGACCGGCATGCTCCATACCCCGGCCATCATCTCGGCCCTGGCGGAATGGCTGAATGAGCGGAAGGCCATCATCCCGCTGGTTATCGATCCGGTCATAATTGCCAAAGGGGGCGCCGCGCTGATGGATCGTGATGCAATTCACATCTTCCGTGAACAGCTCCTGCCCCAGGCGTATCTGCTGACCCCCAACGTCCCCGAGGCGGAACGGCTGTTGGGGCGGCCGGTACGCTCCGAGGAGGAGATGAAAGAAGCTGCCCGCGAGCTGCATGCCCTGGGGGCGGCCAATGTGCTCCTCAAGGGGGGGCACCTTGCCGGCAGGTTGTCAAGCGATATCCTCTACGACGGGAGCGAATGGCACACCTTCAGCGCTGAACGGGTCTTCACCTGCAACACTCACGGCACAGGATGCTCCTGCGCCTCGGCCATAGCCACCTTCCTGGCCCAGGGAGAACCATTGCGGTGCGCCGTGGAGAAGGGGAAGAAATTCATCACCGCGGCCATCCGGCTGGCCCGGCCGCTGGGAAAAGGACACAGCCCGGTGAACCACTTCCTGGCGGCGCAGGAAACCATGCGCCACCAGGGGCCTGACAAAGAATAACCCGATCATCCCGATAAAAGGAAACAGTACACCATGACTCAACTGGAATACGCCCGCAGGGGCGCCATCACCGAACAGATGCACGTAGCGGCGGCCGCGGAAGGGGTGGAGCCCGAAGTCATCCGGGATGGCCTGGCCGCCGGAACCATCGTTATCTGCCATAACGTCAAGCATGCCAACGGCACTCCCCTGCCGGTCGGGACCGGTCTGCGCACCAAGATCAACGCCAATATAGGCTCGTCCTCCGACGATACCGACATGGAGAAGGAACTTGAAAAGGCCCGCACCGCCGTCAAGTATGGCGCCGACGCCATCATGGATCTCTCCACCGGCGGCCCGGTGGATGAGATCCGCCGGGCGGTCATTGCCGAAACCAGCGCCTGCGTGGGCTCCGTACCGTTGTACCAGGCGGCCCTGGATGCGGTCAGGGTCAAGAAAAAGGCCATTGTGGACATGACGGTGGACGACATCTTTGCCGGTATCATCAAGCACGCCGAGGACGGGGTGGACTTCATCACCGTGCATTGCGGCGTGACCCGTTCCACGGTGGAGCGGATGAAAAACGAGGGGCGGCTGATGGACGTGGTGTCCCGCGGCGGGGCCTTCACCATCGAATGGATGAGCTACAACAACCAGGAAAACCCGCTGTACGAACATTTCGACAAGCTGCTGGAGATCACGAAAGAGTACGACATGACCCTGTCGCTGGGTGACGGCTTCCGCCCCGGCTGTCTGGCCGACGCCACCGACCGGGCCCAGATCCACGAACTGATCATCCTGGGTGAACTGACCCAGCGGGCCCAGGACGCCGGTGTGCAGGTGATGATCGAGGGGCCGGGCCACGTGCCGCTCCACCAGATCCAAGCCAACATCCTGCTCCAGAAGCGCCTGTGCCACGGCGCCCCGTTCTACGTCCTGGGGCCGCTGGTGACCGACATCGCGCCCGGTTACGACCATATCACCTGCGCCATCGGCGGGGCCATCGCCGCCGCCGCCGGGGCCGACTTCCTCTGCTACGTCACCCCCAGCGAACACCTGCGCCTGCCGGATGTGCAGGACGTGCGCGACGGCGTGATCGCCTCGCGCATCGCGGCCCATGCGGCGGATATCGCCAAGGGGGTCAAGGGCGCCATAGCACAGGATATCGCCATGGCAAAATGCAGGAAAAAACTGGATTGGGAGGGTCAGTTCGCCTTGGCGCTGGACCCGGACAAGGCCCGCCAGTTCAGGGCGGATTCGCCGGTTTCCGACCATGGGGCCTGTACCATGTGCGGCGAGTTCTGCGCGTATAAGGTGATGGATGAGGCGATGAAACGGTAGGATTGGACACTGGTGACTGGGGGGAGTGGAATATGCTTTTTCCGTTCCCCGGTTGCCACTTAGTGCTTGGTACTGAAGTCCTTGAATGAACTTGGCTGGCTGCTGGGACGCTTTTTCGGGGCGCTCATGTCCCAGATCATTTTGGAGAGGCTACGTTCGATCGGGGCCAGGAACAACGCCAGGAGGAACATCAGCAGGAATACCAGAAAAAACGCTCCGATCATCGCCACAACGACAACTACGAGTTCAATAATTGGGGGCATGGCTGACTTCCCTTTTAGTTATATGTTCCCGCTCAGCATCTGGAATTACTATACACCCTCAACAAAAAATCACAATATGTAAAGCCGAAATGGATAAGAAAACAGTACGCGCCGACTCCATGGAACGACGACCCCTGCAATGGTCAATTGTTCCGGCCTTGTTCAAGGGGCAACACCTCCGGTGGCCCCGGTCGCCGGCCAGGGACCGGACTGTCGTGGCGGTCAGTGGCGCGGTGCTGGTGCTTATCGGCTGGCTCGACTATATCACCGGCTACGAATTCGGCTTCTTCATCTTCTATTTCATCCCGGTCGCCACCTCGGCCTGGTTCGTCGGCCGCCGCTCCGGTCTTTTCATGGCTGTCACCTCGGCGATCATCTGGTACCTTTCGGACAAACATACCAATCACCCTTACTCCAACGCCATCTTCATCTACTGGGAGATGTTCATGCGCCTGATCTCATTCCTGACCACGGCCTTGACCATTGCCAAAATCAGGCAGATGCTGGTCAACGAGATGCAGCTCAATGAACGGCTTGAACAGGCCCTCAGGGAGCTGGCCGAGATGAAAGGGGCGGCTTCACCGGGCAACGATGGAGGCGGTTCGCACGAACAAGCCGGCCGGTAGACGCCCCTTTGGTACGCTGGATGTTCAGTAGGGGGTTACGGTGGATAATCTGGATCGGGGTATGATCATGAACATCTTTGCCAACCTGCCTTCGGCCCTGCCGGACGAAGTTGTTGAGGCCTTGGCCGAAGCCGGCAACGTCCGTATCGAGCGGATCGTGTCCAACGGTCAGGCCACGGCGGAAGGGGGATGGTATGACCAGGAACGGGATGAATGGGTGCTTCTCCTGTCCGGCAGCGCGGGGCTGCTGCTGGAGGGTGAAGAGGGGCCGCGTCTCCTCGGGCCGGGCGATTATCTGATGATCCCGGCCCATTGTCGTCACCGGGTGGCCTGGACTGATCCGAGGGAACGCACTGTCTGGCTGGCGGTGCATATGGGTGGATGAGCCGGCCTGAAAACGGCTGTTTTTTCACCGCAAAGCCCCATGTCCGTGGTGTTTGAATGGCCGTAACAAAGGAGACCGCATGACGCTATCTACGATCCTCTATTTTCTCGGCGCTTCCATGGCGCTTACCCTGGCCCCGGGTCCCGATAACCTGTTCGTGATGACGCAGGGGATCACGCGCGGCAGGAAACCCGCCATCATCACCGCCCTCGGCATGTGCAGCGGGATCGGCGTTCATACCACTGCCGCGGCCCTGGGCATCTCGGCCCTGTTCTATTCATCGGCGCTCGCCTTCAATGTGGTCAAGTTTGCCGGCGCTGCCTACCTGCTCTATCTGGCCTGCAAGACGCTGAAGCAACGATCCGCCGTCAGGCTTGCCCCTGCCGATGACCGGGGTGTTTCGGCCCTGTTCAAACGGGGCTTTATCATGAACGTGCTCAACCCCAAGGTCGCCATGTTCTTTCTGGCCTTTCTGCCACAGTTTGTCGCCCACGACGGCTCGGTTCCGCTACAGATGGTGCTGCTGGGGTTCCTGTTCATGCTGCAGGCGGTCGTCATCTTCTGTCTGATCGGCTATTTTTCCGGCGGCATCGGCGGTTACCTCCTGGCCCGGCCCCGGTTCGCCAGGTTTTTCGATTTCCTGACCGCCGGGGTCTTTGCCTCGCTGGGGATCAGGCTGGCCCTGGCGGAGAGATGATACCGCAGGCTTGCGGAGCGAGCACGTCACGAAAGGCGATGAATCATAGCATATCAAACGGGCAGACCAGTCAGGACCAGCGCGGTGCCGTTGAGGTTCACGGCGTGAAGCCGCATGTTCACGTGGCCTGCGCCATCATCGAACGCGATGGCCTGGTGCTGGCGGCCCAGCGTAGCGAGAGCATGAACCTGCCGCTCAAGTGGGAGTTTCCCGGCGGCAAGCTGGAGGCGGGTGAAACGCCCGGCGAATGCGTGGTCCGTGAGCTGCACGAGGAATTGGACGTGCGGGTCGGCGTCGGCCCGGCACTGCCAACGGCAACCCACTCGTATGCCACCTTCACGGTGACGCTTTATCCGTTTCTCTGTTCCCTTGACAGCGGCGAGATGATCGTGCGCGAGCACCGGGCTGTTGTCTGGCTGGAACCGGGGCGGATGCTGGAACTTGATTGGGCCGAGGCGGATCTGCCGGTAATCGCCGACTATCTGGCCCGGCGCGGGGTCTTCCCGTGAACGACGTCTCCGGCCCTTCCCAGGGGAGGGTATACTTCTTCCTGATCCTGACCACCTTTTTCTGGGGAGGCAGCTTTCTGTTCAGCAAGATCGGCCTGGCCGAGATCCCGCCGACGCTGTTCGTCTTTTCCCGGTTTACCCTGGCGGCCGTGATCATGCTGCTCGTCTTCTGCCGGCGTCTGAAGGCCATGGATTGGGACGCCCTGCGTCGAGGTCTGACCGTGGGGCTTGCCCTGGGGCTGACCAACATCAGTTTTGCCTTCGGCGTCAAGGACACCAGCATCTCACGGGCCGGGGTACTGAACAACCTGTTCGTGCTGTTCATTCCGCTCATCACCAAGGTGGTCTGGCATGAGCGCGTCGGGCGGTTGAACCTGGTCGGTATCGGGCTGGCCGCGGCCGGCATCTGGCTCCTGGCCACCGGCGGGGGTGTCGGCTTCAACCGCGGCGACCTGTTCTCCACGGTCTGCGCCCTGTTTATCGCCGGACACATCATCACCGTCTCCAAGGTCCTGCGGGATGATGACGTCTATCTGGTCTCCCTGGTGCAGTTCACCACGGTTGCGATCATGGCGGGCCTGGCTTCCCTGGCGCTCCCCATGCCGCACTTCAACGTTACGCGGTCCGGCGTAATGTCGATCATCTATTGCGCCGTCTTTCCCACCGTGATCTGCTTCACCCTGCAGAACAACTTCCAGCGTTATGTCACCCCCACCAGGGCCGGTCTGGTCTATACCCTGGACCCGGTCTGGAGCCTTGCGGCCGGATTCTGCTTTTTGGGTGAACGGTTGAGCGGCCGTGAATGGGTGGGGTGCGGGATGATCTTCCTGGCGGCGCTCATCCCGCTGGCGGTGCGCTATGTCTCGGAACGCCGGCTGCTTGCCCGGTACGGCATCAGGTCAGCTTTGTAAGGGTACCCGGGCCGGGGCGGAACGGCGCACGATCCGGGCTTGAGTTTTGGCGGGAGATGGGGTATAAGATACCTCCGCTTTGGAGAGGTGTCCGAGTGGTCGATGGTGCCTGACTCGAAATCAGGTGTACGGAAACGTACCTAGGGTTCGAATCCCTACCTCTCCGCCAGTAGATAATCCGGCAACGTCCGGTGAAGCACGAAAGGCCCTGACAAATCAGGGCCTTTTCTTTTTTGTTTGTATGGTAACATTCGTCGTGATACGGTAGTAGCCGGAAGTTTTTGGGGCTGATTTCCCGGCACCAGCCCCCAAGAAAAGACGGAAGCCCCCAACAGGAGGAACGTCAATGCCAAAACGAATTGCGCCCCTCTCCGACACCCGCGTGAAGAATGCGAAACTGGCCTCCAAGGATTACAAGCTCTTCGACGGCGGGGGGCTGTATCTCCTCGTCACCTCCACCGGCGGCAAACTCTGGCATCTGAAATACCGCTTCGGCGGCAAGGAAAAGAAACTCACCTTCGGCCCCTACCCGGAGATACCCCTGGTCGTGGCCCGGCAGCGGAGGGAGGCGGCACGCAGTCAGGTCGCTCAAGGCATCGATCCTGGCGTGGTGAAAAAGGCGCAGAAGGCGGCCGTGGTGGCCGAGACGGAAAACTGCTTCGAGGTGGTGGCGCGGGAGTGGCACACGCGGTTCGCCCCCACTTGGTCGGAATCGCACGCATACTGGGTGTTGCGGCGCCTGGAGCAGTACGTGTTCCCGGACATTGGCGCGCGGCCGATTGCCGAACTCAAAGCGCCCGATGTGCTGAACGTGCTGCGCCGGATCGAATCGGTCGCGCATGAGACGGCTCACCGGGTCAAATTCGTCATGGGGCAGGTATTCCGGTACGCCGTCGGCACCGGGAGGGCGGAACGGGACTGGACCGCCGACCTGCGGGGGCTGCTTGCGCCCCGCAGCCAACGCCACCATGCGGCGATCACCGACCCCAGGGAGGTCGCCGGCCTGCTCAGGGCCATAGACGACTTCAGGGGATCTCTTGTGGTCAAGTACGCCTTGCAGCTTGCCCCTCTCGTGTTTCTCCGCCCCGGAGAACTGCGGCAGGCGGAGTGGCCGGAGTTCGACCTTGAGGCCGCCGAGTGGAATGTTCCCATAGAACGGATGAAACTGAAGAAGAGGATAAAGGAGGGACGCCGGGGGGAGCACCACTTGGTTCCCTTGCCGCGCCAGGCGGTGGCGATCCTGTAAAACCTCAAGGCGCTGACCGGGCAGGGCCGCTACGTCTTCCCCAGCGCCCGCACCGCCAACCGGCCCATGAGCAACATGGCGATCAATGCCGCCCTTGACCGGATGGGGTTCAAGGGGGAGATGACGCCGCACGGCTTCCGGGCCATGGCGCGGACGATCCTCGACGAAGAACTCCAGGTTCGGCCGGACTTCATCGAACACCAACTGGGCCACGCCGTCAAAGACCCTAACGGCAGGGCCTACAACAGAACCTCGCACCTTGCCGAACGCCGGAAGATGATGCAGCTTTGGGCCGACTACCTGGACGGCTTGAAGAGCGGGGCAAAGGTGATTCCGTTGAGGAAGATGGCATAAAACTCCCATCTGGAACATACCTTTATCGCTGACCGTGACACTGCCACCGCCCGGCAGGTCGAAGTTCGTGATCTGCGCCGTTGGCGCCGGAAAGACATCATGAACTTGCCCGCCCCTTTGGTAGAAGAGGTTTTCTTATTTATCACGCCGTACCAGAGCGTGCTACTTGACCGCAATTGACTGATGGTATAGAGTGCCATAATGGAGCGACAAGCAACGCTGATAATCGACAGAAAAATGAACCGTACCGACGGCAGCATCATTCAAGCCGTTGTATGGGAACTACCCGTGCCATTATTGGGATCGTTGCACCGCTTCAAGTATCGCCTTTATTTCGGTAAAGATGGCACGTGCCTTGTTCGCTTCGACAATGAACAGGGCAAAGGCGACCACAAGCATGTCAAGGGTATTGAGTACCCCTACCAGTTCAAGGATATTCCGACTCTCTTGACGGATTTCAGAGAGGCCATACGAGATTGCGAGGCATCACCATGAAAAAGACAATAGGTATAAAAGGAACTGATGAGTTCTTCGCCGAGGTGGAGCGGGATTGGACGGCAATTGACCGCGGAGAGACGGTTCCCGGTCCTGTGCACCGGGTGTACTTCGAATCAGCCGAGGCATTGTCACGGGTATTGACCAGGCAGCGCCACCAACTTCTCCGTATGCTTCATGCCAATGGCGGCTTGAGTATAAGGGCGCTTGCGGCCCTGCTTGAACGTGATTATAAAAATGTCTACCAAGACGTGAAGATTCTGGAGGAGGCTGGCCTGATCGAACGAGACAGCAAGAACCACATTATTGCACCGCACGCAAAGCTCACGATTGAATTGCCGTTGGCGGCGTAGGAGCAGAGGTCAGTGGATGATGCTGTAGACCGGCTTGACCCAGGTACCGCAGACAGGACACCGGGATTCGAGCAGGGTAAAACTCTTGAGGCCAACTTGCACCTCTTGGAACTTCACGGGCGTTGCGTAGAGGTCAATGGGCTTGCCACAGCACGCCGGACGCTCTTGGCGGATGGTCCGCCCCGCAAATACCTCTTCGGAGTGGATTGCCACGAGCAATTTCTGTTCGGGGGAGGTTTCCATGTTCCCAATCTAACATCCAACTGGGTGGCGGACAACCCAGGGAGAACCCATGAATCACACCGCCCTTGAAAGGTTCGACCTCGTAGTACGCCTGATCGCTGGGGATGAAGTGGCCGTCAGCCTGCTGGATGCTGCTGGCGGGAGAACAATATTTCTGCACGGTGACGGAAATGGAGGCCCGGCTACGGATCACCCGGCAACGCCTGGGCGCCGACGAACTCCGCGAGGAGAGCGAACGCCTGGACAAAAACTGCGGCATCGCGCACGACGCGCTGATCTCCGACCTGCATATCTTCAACCGGTACATCGTCAGGCAGTTCGGGGACGATCTTCCGGCCAGCGGGATATTCAACCGCTCCCCGGAGGCCATCCACGACCGGCTGGCGGTCGCCGACTGGACCGGGGAACTGTTCGCGGCGCTGTTTGCAAACCGGCGGCGGTGATCTTTACAGTCGAACCCGTCGCCACGTAGGCGGCGAGTAGCGCGACCAAAGCCAGGAGGATTGAGATAGACCTTGTCATCACTTTACCTCGAACTGCTCCTTGTAGATCTTGTCCGCGATGTTTTCCGTGAGCGAGGTGCATTTCGAGAAGTTTCCCCCTTGTTGGTCGGGGTTCCACGTACCGATGAGTTTGGCGTCTGTCGTGCGGACCACCGAAACGTGAGCCGATACTGCGGGATGTGTGGAGTCCGCAGTGGTTGTGAACATAACCGGCGCGCCAACTATCGCCAATGCCGCCGTCGCCGCACCGGCAACAACCACCCTGCCCGCTGTAAGCGCGGCGGAACCCGCCCTGGAACCGGACGAGGGGTCCTGGTAGGTGCTCAGTTGGGCGTCCACGACGAAATCAACCCCTCCGGCCTTGCCGGACTCCGCAATCGCGTCGGGCGTATAATACCCGAATTCGTCCATTTTGGTGATCGCCGGCACGACCGTGACCGGTCTGCGGAGCAGGTCTTCGAGCCTGGTCCGCAGCGTCTCCGTGAATTTCTTGGGGTCGTCGGGAGTGGTGCACTGTCCGGCGCATTTGACCTGCTCGACCACGCCGACTTTGGCGGTGGCCGGGATCGCGGCGGTG
>JAATGX010000124.1 GCA_015688915.1 Desulfuromonadales bacterium | reverse complement strand
TTCCGAATCCAGGTATTTGAGGTACACGCGGCAATCGTTGGCAATCCCACCGTGGGTCAACGCCTCGGCCAGGGATTTGTACGACTCTGTCAGATCGACATATTTGCCGACAATGGCTATGCGCACCTCGCCGTGGCTCGGATGACGCAGTTTTTCCACCACATCCTGCCACTGGGTCAGGTCGGGCGCCTTGGTCCAGATATTGAGCTTCTCGACCACCTGTTCATCCAGCCGTTCCTTGTTCAGGGCCATGGGCACGGCATAGATATGTTCCGAGTCCACCACCGGGATGACATCCTTCACCTCCACGTTGCAGAACAGGCCGATCTTTTTCTTCATGTCTTCCGGCAGTTCGCGGTCGCAGCGGCAGAGCAGGATATCGGGCTGGATGCCGATCTTGCGCAGCTCCATGACCGAATGCTGGGTTGGCTTGGTCTTCAGTTCGCCGGCGGTGCGGATATAGGGCACCAGGGTCACGTGGATATAGAGGGTGTTGCCCGGTCCCCGGTCATGGCGAAACTGGCGGATGGCTTCCAGAAACGGCAGGGACTCGATGTCACCCACCGTACCGCCGACCTCGATGATCGCCACGTCCGCTCCCTTGGCGTTTTCCAGGATCTTGGCCTTGATCTCGTCGGTGATGTGCGGGATGACCTGCACCGTCCCTCCCAGGTAGTCACCGCGCCGTTCCTTTTCAATAACCGAGAAATAGACCTGGCCGGTGGTGAAGTTGCTCTTCTTGGAGAGGCGGGCGCTGGTGTAGCGCTCGTAATGTCCCAAGTCCAGGTCGGTCTCGGCGCCGTCGTCGGTCACGAAGACCTCGCCGTGCTGAAAAGGGGACATGGTGCCGGGATCGACATTGATGTAGGGATCCAGCTTCTGCATGGTCACCCGCAGTCCGCGCGCCTCCAGCAGAGCGCCCAGGGACGCGGCCGCAAGCCCTTTGCCGATGGAGGACACGACCCCGCCGGTGATGAAAATGAATTTGGTTTTCATGCTTGAATGCTCCTGTGGGAAGGGAAAATACGAATAAATCAAAACCGCTAATCCGCCACAGAGACGCAGAGACACGGAGAAATCACAGAGAGTTGGTCAAATTTACCAGCGACAAGACTGATAGTATTTGTGCCGCCGGCTTATCGATCGAAAATTAAAAAAGGTTTCTCTGTGCCTCTGTGCCGCCGTGGCAGGTTGAGGTTTTCAAGTCGTTATTGCAGTTGGTTGAAGCGTTCCCTGGCCTTGACCAGGTCATCGGGCGTATCGACACCGATGGATTCGAATTCTGTTTCCACGACACGGATGGCCACGCCGTTCTCCAGGGCGCGCAACTGTTCCAGCTTCTCCGATATCTCCAGAAAGGTCGGTGACATGGCGGCAAACTCAAGCAGAAAGTCCTTGCGGTAGACGTAGAGGCCCACGTGTTTATGGCAAAAAAGTTTGCCGCAGGAAAAGGACTCGTCCTTGAGGTCCTTCCACTTGTCCCGGAAGAACGGCAGGGGCGAACGGGAGAAGTAAAGGGCATTATCGTCACGATCGGTCACAACCTTGACCACATTGGGGCTGAGAAAATCGTGCAGGCACCTGATACGCGTCTTGAGGGTGCCCATCCTGATGGCGGGATCGTCAAGGAACGGGCGTATGGCCTGGTCGATCATCTCGGGCTCGATCAGCGGCTCATCGCCCTGAACATTAACGATTATATCGGCGTCAAGCCCGGCCGCAACCTCGGCCAGACGATCGGTACCGGTTTCATGGTTGGGCCGGGTCATGCGACAGATGCCGCCGAAGCCGGCCACCGCCTGCTGGATGCGCTCGTCGTCCGTGGCTACGATGACGCTGTTGACCAGGGAGGCACGGGCGGTCCGTTCGTAGACGTGTTGAATCATCGGCTTGTTGCCGATCTCGGCCAGCGCCTTGCCCGGAAAACGCGTCGAAGCGTAACGGGCTGGAATAACTGCGATAATGTTCATCCGGATGATAACCTATGAAAGAGGTAGTGTGACGCTGAGCGTCCCTGGATCGTCCTGTGGTAGGACGTGTTAGGCTACATCAAAAGCAGGGGGGTGTCAAGGAGGGAAACTCTGCCGACGCTTACTCCCCCATCACGTCGGAACGCCAGCAGAAGGCCGCCAGCTGGGCCGCCAGCAACTGATCGAGGGTAATGCCGCACCGGTCGAGCAACGGCGCGACGGCGTCGAAATCCGTGATCTCCAGCCGCTCCGCCAGGGCCAGCAGGTCACCCAGGTCACCCTCCCGGGAGAGGAGCGCCCGGCTGACGTCGTCCGTCAGGTTGAGATCCGCGATAATTTCACCCATGGGGACCTCGAACAGCACATCCAGCAGCGAGAGTATGCCGGTCATGAACGCTTCTTCCGCCTGTTCGCCGGCAATTGGCTGGCGGATTCGTTGCAGGGTCAGGAGCTCCATCAACCTCCCCCGCACCGCGGCCATTTCCAGCAGGGGGTTGTTGACACCGCGGCTGTCATTGCCGGCAAACAGCGACAGTTGCACCCAGCGGCGGATGTGATTGGTCCCCAGCATGGTGATGGCGTGCCGGATGGTCTTGATCTTTTCATGCATGCCAAAGGCAACGGAATTGACCAGGCGCAGCAGGTTGTAGGAAAGGTTGGGATGGACCTTGAAGGTCTGCTCAAGCTCATCGATGGGGGCGTTGAGGGTGAGTTGCTGCAGGAGCTTGAGCATGGCCATGCCGGAGACATCGATACGTTTCGTGTTGAGGATCACCGGCCGTTCGAAAAAGTAGCCTTGGAACAGGTCAAACCCCAGGCGGTAACAGGCATCGAACTGTTCGGCCGTTTCGACCTTTTCCGCCAGGATCCGCAACGGCCAGCGGCGCAACTGCTCAATGACGGCGGGGAGCTGCCCGACATCGGTCTGAAGTATGTCGATCTTGACGATATCGATCAGGTTGTAGATTTCCACCAGTTCGGGGCTGAATTCGTGGTCGTCCAGCGCCAGGGTGAAACCGAGTTTTTTCAGTTCACGGCACCGCTCCACGACCTGATTGTCGAGCTGGATGACCTCAAGCAGTTCAAGGACCGATTGGCCGATGGGAAGCAGCTCCAGCATCTCCGACAGCAGCAACCCCAGATGGACGTTGATGAATCCGAACTTTCCCCCCAGTACCTCCTGCATGCCGAAAGCGGACAGGGCGCTGGTGATCACGCTGGCGCTGGCGTGGGAATAGCTCTCGAACTCGGCAAAGTCGCACCCGGCGGACCTGAAGAGCAGTTCATACCCCACGATCTCCTGCTTGCGGTCGAGGATCGGCTGCCGGCCCAGGTAAAATTTTTCGCTGACAATCGCCATGGACGTTATCCTAGCTGCACGACCTCAGAACTTCGGCGGCGATCTGCTGAAGCGGCACCGTCCTCTGGACGCCACCCAACTTGACCGCCTCCTGGGGCATGCCGTAGACCACGCAGGTCGCCTCATCCTGCGACAGGGTCATGGCACCGGCATCATACATCTCCTTCATCCCGCGCGCACCGTCGTCCCCCATGCCGGTCATGATCACCCCTACGGCGTTCTTGCCGGCATAGCGGGCCGCGGAACGGAAGAGGACATCCACCGAGGGACGGTGCCGGGAAACCAGCGGGCCGTCCTTTATTTCGACGTAATAGCGGGCGCCGCTGCGTTTGAGCAGGACATGGTGATTACCGGGGGCGATCAGCACCCGCCCCGTGACGACCGAATCATTGGTTTCAGCCTCCTTGACGGTGACGCGGCAGGTGGAGTCGAGCCGCTTGGCAAACGCGGCCGTAAAATGTTCCGGCATATGCTGGACAATGACGATACCGGGGGAGTTTTCGGGCAGCATCTCGAGAAACACCTTGAGCGCCTCGGTCCCGCCGGTGGACGCCCCCACCACGACCACCTTCTCGGGGGTCTGGATCATGGCCTTGCCGGGTGGTTTTTCCATGATCACATCGGCCGTCAGCTTTGGCGCCACCGCACGCATCCGGGCCACCGGCCGGAGCTTGCCCCTGGTCATGGCGGCTGCCTTGATTGTATCACAGATTCTGACCCGCGACTCTTCGAGAAACTGCTTGGTTCCCATCTTGGGCTTGACGATGATGTCCACCGCACCGTACTCGAGGGCCTTCATGGCGGTATCGCTGCCGTCACCGGTCAGACTTGAACACATGACCACCGGGATGGGATGCTGGCTCATGATCTTGTGGAGAAAGGTCAGGCCATCCATGCGCGGCATCTCAACATCCAGGGTGATGACATCCGGCACGCAGTACTTGATGCGTTCGGCGGCCACGAACGGGTCGGGCGCCGCGGCCATGACCTCGATATGGGGGTCTGACGAGAGGATCTCCGTCAGTGCCTGCCTGACCAGCGCGGAATCATCGACAATCAGGACCTTGATCTTGGGTGGCATCCGCACTACTCCTCTGAAACGGGGAGAGGACAAGCATGGGTCTACTTCATCCCTCATCCTTCATGATTGCTCTGCGACAGAGACGTTGGCCAGCAGCGAACCCAACGATTCTTCATGGCTTCTGGTATACGGTCGATGCGGCGGAAACCAGCGGCACGTCGAGTCCGTTCAGGGTCTCGGAATGCCCCAGGAACAGGAAGCCGCCGCGGACAAGCTGCTGGCAGAACCTGTTCAAAAGGCGCTCTTGGGTCGGTTTGTCGAAGTAGATGATCACGTTGCGGCAAAAGATGATGTCCAGCTTCTCCGGCATGGTGAACTCCTCCATGAAGTTCAGGCGCCGGAACTGGACCATGGACCGGAGTTGGGGGACGATACGTACCAGTCCCTTGCTCCTGTCCCTGCTCTTTAACAGATATTTCTTCTTCAGGTGGAGCGGGATGGGGTCCACGCGGTCTTCCGCATAGATGGCGGCACGGGACTTGGCAAGCACCACCGTGGAGATGTCCGAGGCCAGGATGGACGAGCGGAACCCGGGATGCGCCTCGCCGAACTCCGATAGCACCATGGCCAGGGTATACGGTTCCTCGCCGGTGGAACAACCGGCGCTCCACACCTTGAGGGGCGCCCTGAAACCGGCTTCACGGTCGTCGATCAGGGATGGAACGGCCGTTTTGACCAGGTAGTCGAAATGGCCCGGTTCGCGAAAAAAATCGGTCTTGTTCGTCGTCACCACGTCGATCAGGTGGACCAGTTCCTCCCCCTGACCGGTAGGGCTGAAAACGTAATCGGCATACTCCTCAAACGTCCTGAGCCCCAATGCCTTGAGACGTTTTTGAAGCCGGGCCTCCAGCATCGTCTTCTTGGCCAACGGCATCTTGATGCCTGCCTTGTCATAGATGAAGGCGCTGAAGCGGTTGAATTCCCGGTCCTTGAGAATCGCCGGGATGCCGGGGGCATGTGGAGAACCTGATTGTTGCGTCATAATACCTTTCCCGGACCCGTTCCCTCAGGGCGAAGGGGGCTTGTCGGCGAGGGTAATGGCAGCGGTCAGATTCCTGAATTCATCCTTCAGGCGCGCCACCCAGAGTTCACGCTCTTCATGCCGGGTTGCGCCGACGGTATTTTGAATGGTGCATGCCAGTTCCGATAACCGCTCTGCTCCAATATTGGCGGTCATTCCCTTCAGGTCGTGGGCATAATGCCCGGCCCGCGCCATATCTCCCGCCTCAAGCGCGGCGGCCAGCCTCTCCACAACCCCTGGGGCGTTCTCCGTGAACATCGCCACAATCTCGCGATAAAGCTCGCGGTCTCCCCCCAGATTGTCCAGGCAACCATCCTGATCAAGTATCGCACGATCGTCAGGGGCATCCGTACCGTCCACACCCGGTTCACGGGAGGATGGGTTCCCGCGCAATCCTTCGAAAAGCTCCTTCAGGTCATTGTCCGACACCGGCTTGGACAGGTAACCGTTCATGCCAACTCTTCGGCATTTGTCGTTCACCGCCTTGAGCGAATAGGATGTAAGGGCGATAACGGGAGTAGGGCCGGCACCTTCCCGGTGTTCCTTCTCCCTGATCCGGCTGGTGACCTCGAAACCATCCATGTCCGGCATGAGGATATCCAGCATGACAAGATCGTAGCTGCCCTCTTCGAACCGGTCAACGGCCTCCCGGCCGTTTGCGGCGCAGACGACCTCGATCCCCTGCCGTTCGAGCAAGCGCTGAATGGCGGCCTGGGCGATCATGTTGTCTTCCGCCAGCAGAACCCGCATCCGCGCTGATTCCACTCCCTCGGTGCGGCCCGGAGGGGGGGCATCCGGGATATCCCAAAGCTTCACGCACTCACCTGTTCCGGGCAAAGGTCAAAAAAACCGACCGGCGCCCCCGTATCATCTGTTTCATTCCTTACCCCGTTCCTGCGCCGCCGCCCGGAGCAGCAGTCCCATGTCCAGGATCAGCGCCACGGTGCCGTCGCCCAGGATGGTCGCCCCGGAGATGCCCTTGACATCCCGGTACATCCGGCCCAGCGACTTGATTACGGTCTGGTGCTCACCCACGACGCTGTCCACCACGAAACCGATCTTGTTGCCGTTGATCCTGGTAATGACGATCTGTTCGATCTCCGGACGGTTGTCGACGATCCCGAAATGGGCGCGCAACGGGACATAGGGGACGATGGCGCCACGCACGTTGGCCAGGTTGCGGCCGTGGCTGTTCCTCACATCCTCCCGGGACAACTCCACGCACTCCTCCACGATGGAAAGCGGCATAAGGAAAAAGTCCCGGCCGATGCGCACCAGCAGACATTCGATGATGGCCAAGGTCAGCGGGATCCTGAGGGTGATGGTACTCCCCTCGCCCCTTACGCTGGCAATGTCGATTGTGCCCCGCAGGGATTCGATGGCCTTCTTGACCACATCCATCCCCACGCCGCGCCCCGAGACACTGGTAACCTTCGCGGCCGTGGAGAAACCGGGGGCAAAGATCATGTTGTAGATCTCCCTGTCCGTCAGGTCGGCGTTCGCCGCCATCAGGCCGCGCTCGACGGCCTTGGACCGGATGGCCTCCCGGTCCAGCCCGGCTCCGTCGTCGCGAATGGTCAAGAGCACGCTGTCACCGGAGTGAACCGCGGCCAGGCGCACCGTCCCCTGGGCCGGTTTTCCGGCCGCGAGACGGGTATCGGGCATCTCGATGCCGTGATCGATGCTGTTGCGGATCAGGTGAACCAGGGGATCGTTCAATTTCTCGATGACCGTCTTGTCGAGTTCGGTTTCGGCCCCCTCGGTCTCCATTTCGATCTCCTTGCCCAGTTCCTGGGAAAGGTCCCGCACCAGCCGCTTGAACTTGGTGAAGGTCGTGCCGATGGGAAGCATGCGGATATTGAGGGCGGTATCGCGCAGTTCGTTGGTCAGGCGCTCCACCTCTTCGGCGATGGAAACCACCATGGGAAGCTTGAGCTGGGCGGCGGTCTGGGTGAGATGGGCCTGGACCGTCACCATCTCGCCTACCAGGTTAACCAGCAGATCGAGTTTTTCCGCGGGCACGCGGACACTGGAGCCGGACTCCTGCGCGACCCGTTCCTGGCGGATATTCTTGACGTGCCGCTGCTCCACCAGCGCCGACTGGACCTTGTCCGGGGTAACCGCTCCAGCGGCCACCGCCAGTTCGCCGAACCTCTTCTGGAGACCGAGGATCTTCTGCATCTCCGCCGGACTCAGGTCACCCCGTTCAACCAGGATATCTCCCAGCTTTTTGTACCCCTCGCTGACATCGATCTGTCCGCCGTCGTCCACCAGGTCGATCCGCAGTTCACAGTCGTCCTCGACAAAGATGAAGACATCCTTGATGGCGTCGATCCCCCGGGTGGTGGTCAGGATGATATCCCAGTAGATATGGCAATGCTCCGGGTTCAGGTCGCCCAGGAGCGGGATGGCATCCATATGCGCCACCACGTGGCTGGTCCCCAGCTCGCGCAACTCGGCGAGCAATGCGGAAGGGTTTCCGCCGCACAGAAAGATCTCCGGGTGCGGCTTGAAACGGATCCGCCAGGTCTGCTGCCGCGAACCGGTTTCAACGGGATCGAAAAAAGTCTGTTCCGCGTGCGGCGGGCTTTCGCTCTCAACCGGCGGAATAAGTTGTTTGAGACCGGAAATGATGGCCTCCGCCTCGACCCGGTCTACCTCCTCGCCGGACAGGGAACTGTCCAGCAGCGCCTTGATGGTGTCCCGGGCCCGAAGGGTCAGGTTGAGCAATTGTTTGGTGACCGCAAGCTTGCCGTTTCGCACCAGGTCGAAGACCGTTTCCACTTCGTGGGTAAAGGCCGCGATCTCGTCGAAACCGAACATGGCGCCCGAGCCCTTGATGGTGTGCATGGCCCTGAACACCCGGCCGATCAGGTCGGCATCTTCGGGGCACTCTTCCAGTTCGAGGAGCGAGGTTTCCAGTTCAGCCAGCAACTCGCCGGCTTCTTCGCGATAGGTACTTATATGCTGTTCGATCATTGCGCTCTCCTGAATCGGGCTTGGGAACGGGAAAAAACAGTTCCCGCGACCGCCTAACCCAGCACCTTTCTGACCACGGCGATCAGTTGTTCCGGTTTGAAAGGTTTCACGATCCAGCCGGTTGCCCCGGCTGCCTTGCCTTCGCCTTTTTTCGCGTCCTGTGATTCGGTGGTGAGCATGATGATCGGGATGAACTTGTTGAGCGTTCCGGCGCGTACGCCCCGGATAAGCCCCAGTCCGTCCATGTTGGGCATGTTGAGGTCGGTTATGAGCATGTCGACCTTTTGGCTGGAGAGCTTTGTCAGGGCGTCCTGGCCGTCAACAGCCTCAACCACGTCATAGCCGTTCTGTTTGAGGGTAAAGCTCACCATCTGCCGCACACTGGCCGAATCGTCGGCCGTCATGATTACCTTTGCCATTACAATGCTCCTCTCAAAAATAAACATGGTTCACTATTATTCTGCCGGCAGGGCGACTCCCTGTGGGCGCCGATGTCGCCGGCGAGTGCCTTCATACACGCCGGAAGTTCGCCTTCCAGCACAAAACGCCGCCCGGAGGCCGCCGCACTCTTGCAGGCAGAACAGATCGTTTGCAGAATGCTTACATCCAGCCCTTCAAGCTGACGCGCATCAAGCGACACAAGGGGAAACTCCGAGAAGGCCCCGCGCAGCGTCCGCTGAAGTTCGGCGGCCGTCTCGATATTCAACTCGCCGGTAAGAACGACGGTGGCGCCTGTGCCGTCCGATGCCACGGTCGTCATGATCTTCTGTTGGCTCATGGGTATTCCTCCCCTAGAATAAATCCACGTTGTCGCCGAATTCGGAATCATCGGTGCCCCGCGTCTCCCGCTGTTCGAAAACCGGCTCCGCCCCAGCCGGGCTCCCCGAGCGGCCGCGGGCGATCTTCTCGTGGATGTGACGCTCGCTCTCCATGGTATACCGTTCCTCCATGTGGCGGAGATTCTCCTTGAACTCCGTGCTGGCCGGTTCCAGCTCCCGCGCCGTGGCGACGATCCTGTCCAGGGCGGCCATGACGTCGTCCGCCATGGCTGCCACCCGCTCCTGCACGTCGATACCGGCGGTGGCCCGCTCGATATCGTCGGTCAACATGCCGACCCTGGCGCTCAGGCCGGACAGGAGCCCCATCAAGTCGGCATTCATGGTGCCAAGCGCCGCCAGTATCCCGGACAGGTCCTCTTCCATGACCGAGATACGGGTGCCCAACTGCCCGGTCTCTTCCGTGGCATCCCGGAAAAGATGGGACGTGGACTGGTTGATCTGCACCAGGGTTTGGGAAACCGCATTGGTCTGGTTTATGGCATCCACCGACAGGCGTTTGATGGCTTCGGCCAGCACCCCCAGGGCCGCTCCCTCCCGCCCGGTGTGAGCGGCCTTGACCTGGGAGTTCAGGGCGATCAGGTCGATCTCGGAACCGATATCCTCGATGTCCGTCACGAAACCGGTGACCTCCTGCATCGTATCGGCCACCTTTGTGAGTGTGGCTGCCATATCGCGGTCCGACTGGGTGCATTTGGCCAGCACCGCGGTCACGGTACCCATGCCCCGGCTGATGGTGTCCATGAAGGAACCGCCGCCGGAATCGGCGGCGCCGGCTGCGGACAGGGTTTCCGAAGCCATGCGCACCTGCTTTCCGGCCATGCCCCGCAGATTTTCCACGATGGAGCGTACCGCCCCGCACAACTCGGATGCGGCGTGCCGAAGCTGCGCCGACTGGAGTTCGCAGACATCCCCGGCTTCGATGATCAGTTTGCGCCGGTTCTCGGGGGCCGGTGCCGCACTGTCCGAATCCCGCAGCTTGGCGGAGAGCCGTTCCAGCGCCTCGACAATATGTTCGACCTGCTGGCGGGTCATATCATGCATCTGCATCGAGGCGACCACCTCGCTGATATCTCCGGATACCTCCGCGGAAACGGACGCGACCAGGGAGCCGAAGTTGCCGCAGCGACCGTTGA